>NZ_MXAX01000254.1:0-3946 GCF_019249195.1 Rickettsia sp. TH2014
CTTTAAACTTCTGTTATATTCTTTCCAGTTGCAAACTTTTTGTAGCTTTGACATACACACTTGTGGTTAAGTTTTTTGTCGATTTACTACTTTTCTTAGTTCGCAGCTACTTTTTTTTATATCTACGCAACAAGGTCTTGCAGGAATGACGGAAAAATCGTTCCATGCAGCCTACGGCTGCTTGCAATGACGATGAAAACCTAACTACATCCTATCCATAGGCTCTACACCTATCACTTCAAGACCACTAGCTATAACTTTCTGTATGGCACTTGCAAGAGCAAGACGAGCGGTAGTTAATTCTTTATTGCTCTCGATTACAAATCTATAATCGCTATTTTCTTTACCAAAATTCCACATAGAATGAAATCTTGAGGCTAAGTTTATTAAATAAAATGCAATGCGGTGTGGTTCAAAATATTTTGCAGATGTTTCTAATGTTTTTGTCCAGCTAGCCAAAAGTTTTATGATCTCAATTTCTTCTTCCGATGATAATAAAGATAAATCATACTTACCTTCTTCAAAGTTATTATAAGATTCAGGCATTAATCCCCTAGCTTTCGATAAAATTGATATTGTTCTTACATGTGCATATTGTACGTAAAAGATAGGATTTTCTCTTGATTGTTCTTTTACTTTTACTAAATCAAAATCAAGCGGCTTATCATTTTGTCTTGTTAACATCATAAATCTTATGACATCTTTCCCCACCTCATGATTTACGTCTTGCACACTGGCAAAACTCCCAAGGCGTTTTGACATTTTAACCGGCACACCGTTTTCAACAAAATTGACCAATTGACAGATTTTAACGTCTACTTTAACTTGTTCTTTGCCTAGAGCCTTAACTATTGCCTCAATTCTTTTAACATATCCGCTATGGTCCGCACCAAGTATATAAATTAAGTGATTTGCTCCTCTATCTATTTTATCCTTAGCATATGCAAGATCGGAAGCAAAATACGACCAACTTCCATCAGCTTTTTCTATAGGACGATCTTGACTATCACCGTAATTGGTAGATTTAAATAATTTTTGAACTCTATTATCCCATTCCTCATGAACTTTACCTTTAGGAGCAGGGAGGCTGCCTTCATAAATTAGCCCCATATGCTCTAGTAGTTTAACTGTTTTTCCTATCTCGCCTTTATCATGCAATGATTGCTCAGAGAAAAATATATCATGTTTAATACCTAAATCTGCTAAATCTTTTCTATTTAAATCAAGCATTTTTTCTACAGCAAAATTTTTGACTATTTTGAACCTTTCATCTTCGTTCATCGTTAATAATTTATTACCGTATTCTTTCGCCAAAATTTGCCCAAGCGGAATTAAATATTCCCCTGGATACAAACCGGCAGAAATAGTAATTTTCTCGCCCAGAGCTTCTCTATAACGTAATAATACCGTACTCACTAAATCATTTATTTGCGAACCTGCATCATTAACATAATATTCTTTTGTAACAGAGTAACCTACCTTTTGCAGAATTCTTGCTAACACATCACCGTATACCGCGCCCCTAGCATGGCCTATATGCATTGGACCGGTAGGATTTGCCGAAACATACTCGATGTTAATATTTCTGCTTTTATCTATATCAATTACAAAAAACTTTTCTTCGTGCTGTAGAATATCTTTAACTGCTATCTGCCAAGTTTCAGCTTTTATAGTAAAGTTAATAAAGCCGGGTCCTGCTATTTCTATACTTGCAATATAAGGTAATGTTATAAGAATTTCTTTAAACTTTAAAGCCACTTCCCGTGGAGAAATATTTTCTTTAGCAGCAAGAATCATTGCAATATTACTTGATAAATCACCGTTAAAACTATCTTTCGGAGTTTCAATAGTAGCATTATTTGCTATTTCTTGATTATTATATAATTGCCTGCTTGCCGCAATTATATCTTGTTTTAATTGATTAAATATATTCATAATTAAGTTTTTAGATATTATTAAAATTCAGCGAGCAAAGCTGATTATATTCTTGAATGGCAAAACGGTCGGTCATACCTGCTATATAATCGGCAATAACTCTAGCTTTACTGTATGTTTCATTAGCGCCTATTAGCATTTTCCAATTAACCGGTAATAAATTAATATCATCCATATAAACCTTAAACAGACCTTGAACAATTTTAGTACATTTAAGGCTTATGGCCATAATTTTATTACTTTTATAAACTCGCTCATGCAGAAACTTTTTAGTTTCCTTAATACGGACATTAGTTTTTTCCGTAAAATCCACTATCTGATAATTTAAGTTACGTATTTCGTCTATATTAGTAATTTTTTCTTTATTTAAATTTTCTTGTGTTTGCCATAGTAAATCGGTAATTAACTCATGTATTAGCTTACGTACTACCTCATAAATCAGACAAGAAGAACCAATATTCTTAAATTTTGCTTTAATCTCAAAAACATGTTGGTCAATATATTTAAGCTCAGCAAGACTATTAAAATCGATAATTTTAGCACCGATACTATCTTCGAGATCATGCGAAATATAACTAATATCATCAGCAAGTGCTGCTATTTGAGCCTCTGCTGATGCGTAAGTACCAAGATCTAAATCATTTTGCTTATTATACTCTGCGATATATTCATTTATCTCAGTAGTAATAGGACCATTATGTTTTACGATTCCTTCTAAAACTTCCCATGTTAAATTGACTCCGTTATAAGCCGCATATCTTTTTTCAAGTAATGTTAGTATCTTTAAAGATTGAGCATTATGGGAAAAGCCTTTATACTCTTTCATACATTCATTTAAAGCTCTTTCGCCTGCATGACCGAAAGGCGTATGACCAAGATCATGAGCAAGTGCTATTGTCTCAGCTAAATCACTTGATAAATTTAAAGTATTAGCGACCGAACGAGCAACAGTCGAAACCTCTAAGGAGTGAGTTAGCCTATTTCTGTAATGATCCCCTTCGTGATTAATAAAAACCTGAGTTTTATATTGCAAACGCCTAAACGCATTGGTATGAATAATACGATCACGATCACGTTCAAACTCGTTTCTATACGAAGTCGGGATTTCTTTATATAATCTTCCCCTACTTTTAAGAGGATCGGTAGCGTATGAAGCTAGCATCGTTATCCTTTATTTTGAAAGGCGTTGTGTTGAGGCTACCAAATCGTCATTGCGAGCGAACGTAGAGAGCGTGGCAATCTAGAAAACAGTATAAAATTCCTGAGATTGCCACGTCGAGGCTCTGCCCCTCCTCGCAATGACGACTTGGTATCCACACAAGCAACGCCGACTTGAAAAATGTTAAAGTATACTATATAATTTACAAGACTTTTACAAGGTAATTTTGGTGACGATAACAATTACGGATAGGGCTTTTCAACGAGTTTGCGAGTTAATAGAGCTAGAAAAAGATGAGAATTTAGTACTGCGAGTTACGGTTGATAGCGGCGGTTGTTCAGGACTTATGTATAATTATGAACTAGTCTCAAAAGATGGTATAGAGCAGGATGATTATGTCATTACTAAACATAATGCTACAATTATTATTGATCCTATCTCTCAAAAATTTATGCTAGATTGTACTTTAGATTTTATAGAGGAACTCGGCAGTTCATATTTCAACGTTAGTAATCCGCAAGCCAAAGCAAAATGTGGCTGCGGTAATTCTTTTTCGGTATAGATATTGTTGCCCATGAAATTCTAAATCGTCATTGCGGGGAGCGAAGTGACGTGGCAATCTAGAAAAAATAATAAAAAAATTCTGTAAATCAGAATTTTTAACTGGATTGCTTCGTCGAATTACTATGTAATTCTTCTCGCAATGACGTATAAACCGAGCCATGCAACAAGGTCGACTTGACCATGGGATGACAGAGCTGAAATTGACCCACGCAACAATGGTGGGAATCTAGTAAAGCAGATAAAATATGTGATTTGTAGACATGTAGAAGTCAAGATTTAATCTTACAG
>NZ_MXAX01000255.1:0-7624 GCF_019249195.1 Rickettsia sp. TH2014
CTTTAAACTTCTGTTATATTCTTTCCAGTTGCAAACTTTTTGTAGCTTTGACATACACACTTGTGGTTAAGTTTTTTGTCGATTTACTACTTTTCTTAGTTCGCAGCTACTTTTTTTTATATCTACGCAACAAGGTCTTGCAGGAATGACGGTTTTGGTATCTATGTAACAACACTCGCTTGCAATGACAAGTAAGAATGCTAAGCTACTTTTTTACTATGGTTTAAGATAAACTTTTTTATTTTTTCAAAAGCCGTATTCTCTATTTGTCTAATACGTTCCTTAGAAATATTATACTCATTGCTTAGAATATCTAGAGTTTTAGGAGTATCCGTTAATTTACGCTCTGTAAAAATACGAAGTTCTCTATCATTTAAAATCTTCATAGCATTTGATAGTAACTTCCTTTTACTGGTAGAGTCTTGCTTATTAATAGCTATAGTTTCGGGAGTAGGGCGTGTTTCCGGTAATAGTTCTATCAGTTCTCCTGATTCTGCATCGTCGCTATTTATAGGGTTGTTTAACGATAAATCAGAACCTGAAATTCTAGTATTCATCTCAGAAACTTCATTAACCGAAACGCCTAGCTCATTTGCTATTTGTACGAAATCGTCGGCAGTAATAGCCCTTGAGTATAAATTGGTAATTTTATGCTTAATTTTATTAAGGCTAAAAAATAATTTTTTTTGTGCAGCCGTTGTTCCCATCTTTACTAATGACCAAGATTTTAATATATATTCTTGAATAGCGGCTTTAATCCACCACATTGCATATGTTGATAGGCGGAAACCAAGTTCGGGATTGAATTTTTTTACTGCTTGCATTAAACCTATATTACCTTCTGAAACCAATTCGGTAATAGGAAGACCGTAAGTTCTATAGCCACTTGCAATTTTTGCAACAAGTTTAAGATGGCTCGTTACTAATTTATGTGCAGCTTGTAAATCATTCTCTTCTAAATAGGATTTCGCTAATAAAAATTCTTCTTCTTGCGTAAGTGACGGAATTTTATTGATTTTCTGTAAGTAGCTATAAAATCCTGATTCGCTAGAGATTGCTAATGCATTAATATTATTAGTCATACCAACCTTACTATTTTTCTCTATACTAACATATATATGATCTAAAATAAACTTTTTCTAGAGTATTTTTAAATAAAATCAAATAATGTCTAAAAAATCCAATAAAAATTTAGCCTTTTCCTTGTTGGGATTAATAATTAGTATGGTATTACTAAGTGTTGCTTCCGTACCTATCTATAATCTATTTTGTAAAGTTACGGGATATGGAGGTACTACTGCAAAAGAAACGATGAGTGTATATTCTAAGGTAAAAGGCACTAAACCTATAATTATCGAGTTTGATGCTAATGTTGATAAAGATTTACCTTGGCGGTTTATTCCCAGGCAACAAAGAGTGCAAATTGTTCCGGGGCAGAATACTCTAGTGTTCTATGAAACGGAAAATCTAAGCAATAACGATATAATAGGTACTTCCGTATATAATGTTACTCCAAATAAAGCAGGAAAATATTTCGTAAAAATTCATTGTTTTTGTTTTGAAGAACAATTATTAAAAGCCGGCGAAAAAGTCTTAATGCCGGTTACATTTTATATAGATAAAGATTTTGAGCTTGACCCTGAAATGCAAGACATTAAAGTACTTACTTTATCTTATAGCTTTTTTAAAGTACGAGAGATATCGTCATTGCGAGGAAATACGAAGTATTGACGAAGCAATCTCAGGAGTTTGTTGTTATTTCATGAGATTGCCACGCTCACTAACGTTCGCCCGCAATGACGGCACGGTATCCATGCAGGCAAAGCTAATCATTGATGCTCAACAACCCATTTACGAAGCCTAACAATCAGTGGAGTGTTTATAAGAGCTGTGGAAGGTAAAACTTTGCCGTTAGTATTAAAATTAATTATAGGTTCTATACCGTATATGCTATACCATGGCTTTAACGGTGAGCTATTTGAATATTTACGGTGAAACCAAGATAAGAAAGGTGCTGTTTCTTCATACTCTATTACTTTAACTGATTGCGGATTTTGGTGATATATAAGACTAAGCACCGATTGGTCGGAATGATGCCATTTATATTCATCGTAATTAGGATGAATATTATAATCTTTGCCTGAAAGAATTCTAATATCTTCACAACTTCTTAGCCATTTTTCAATAAAAGAGCGAGAAAGTGCAGTATTACGCACAACAATAACGGCACTCCAAATATGATCGTTATTTCTACATTCTTCGTTCAGACAATCCATTAAAGCAAAAGTTTCGCCTTTAACAAAACTACCGTTTTTACGATCGCGATCATGTACCAGTAATATATCATTATCGCCTAAAAGATTTGTTAAATTACTGATATGTTTTTTAATAACAAAAGCTGAATCTAAATATACTATAATAGCTCCTTCCGGTGCATTTTTCATTGTTTCAAGTATAATATAAGGCTTCCATAGCCATAACCCCGCTCCTGCAGGTTCATTAAAAATTTCTTGATTTTTTTCTATAAATGCTTGATTTATATGCTTTTTCTTATAGTTAAATATGAAATCTATACCTTTATTAATCGCATAGTGAGTAGTAGCATTTTGATTACGATAAACATATTCCGGACCGTCGGCATAAGAAACTAAATAAATAGGCTCTTTTATAGAATTCTGAATAAATAAATCTACTTTTTGTAATGATAAATCATTAATAAAACCTTGACGTGCATATTCTAAGATAATCAGTACGAAATAAATTAGAGCTAATGTAATAATCGTTTTGTATAATATTTTAAATAACATATGATTTTTGTATCCTTTAGGCTACATTATTGTAAGTTTCTCGTCATTGCGAGGAAAATTACGAAGTAATTTGACGAAGCAATCTCGTACTAAACTCCTGAGATTGCCACGCTCCTTACAGTCGCACGCAATGACGGTATTATAGCATTTTAATATATTAAAAGATAGCGTTGTAATTTAATTATAAATTTAGTATAATTTGCTGTTTGTTTAAGGTTGATATGATTAATTTAGGGGATAAGCCGTCTACTATAGTTGTCGCGATGTCAGGCGGGGTTGATAGTTCGGCGGTTGCCGCAATGTTGCATGAACAGGGACATAATGTTATAGGTATTACCTTGCAGCTATATGATCACGGTATGGCAGTAGGAAAAAAAAATGCCTGTTGTGCCGGTCAGGATATTTACGATGCTAAAATGGTAGCAAATAAGCTAGGTATTCCCCATTACGTACTTGATTATGAGAGTAAGTTTAAAGAGTCGGTAATAGATAATTTTGTTGATAGCTATTTACAAGGTGAAACCCCGCTTCCATGTGTGCAATGTAATAAATCGGTGAAATTCAGGGATCTAATTAAAACGGCTAAAGAGCTTGGAGCAGACAAGCTCGCTACCGGTCATTATGTACGAAAAGTAAATGGCGATAACGGAGCGGAGTTACATACGGGACTTGATCCAGCAAAAGACCAAAGCTATTTTTTGTTTACTACTACTAAAGAGCAATTGGAATATTTGAGCTTTCCCCTTGGGGAGCTTACTAAGGATGAAACACGTAGGCTTGCTAGTAAATTTGGGCTTGAGGTAGCAGATAAGCCCGACAGCCAAGACATTTGCTTCGTACCTGATGGAAATTATAAGAGTGTAATAAATAAAATACGTCCGGGAGCAAGCGAAAGTGGCAAAATTGTTCACGTAAACGGGTTTGAGCTAGGAGAGCATAGCGGTATAATTAATTACACTATAGGGCAACGTCGTGGCCTTGGTATAGCTTATAACGAGCCTTTATATGTAGTAAAGATTGATCCTAAGGACAATATAGTATATGTAGGACCGGAGTCTGCATTACATGTGCAGGAGTTTATAATTAAAGACATAAACTGGCTTGCAGATGAGATTAAAGATAATGAAAAGCTAGAAGTAGAAGTTAAAATTCGTTCGACAAGACCGCCTCGTCTAGCTGAAATAAGCAAACTCGACGATGATAAAATGAAAGTAAAATTTTTATCCGAAGAAAAAGCCGTTGCCCCTGGGCAAGCATGCGTTATTTATGCTGGCGAAAGAGTACTCGGCGGCGGATGGATTACTAGAGATATAAGGTAATTATTTTTGCATAAATCCGTCATTGCAGGAAAAACTGTAAGTTTTGACGAAGCAATCTCAGGAGTTTTGTTATTACTTCATGGGATTGCCACGCAGCCTATAGCTGCTCGCAATGACGAAAAAATTATTACATTAAGGAATACAAAACAAGCTCACTAAAACAGGAGAAACTAATGAGTTTTTTAAGAAAGAAAAGTTTTGAATCAGTAAAAGAGATAGGTAGCTCAAGCGGTCTTAGCAAGACGCTTGGAGCATTCGATTTAATATTACTGGGTCTTGGTGCAATGATTGGTACTGGCGTATTTGTCGTTACCGGCATAATTGCAGCTAAATATTCAGGACCTGCAGTAATGTTATCTTATGCGATTGCAGGTATTACCTGTATCTTTGTAGCACTTGTTTATACTGAACTTGCTGCAATGCTTCCGACTTCAGGAAGTATTTATACTTACTCCTATGTTGCATTCGGTGAAGTATTTGCTTGGATGATTGGTAGCGTCATAATTTTAGAATTAGGTGTTGCTGCAGGAATAGTAGCTGCAGGCTGGTCGGGTTACGTACAAGGAATATTAGCAGCAGGCGGAATCAATTTACCGAAAGAATTAACTACCGTACCGACAAATGGCGGTATAATAAATTTACCGGCATTTTTAATCTCGGTATTTATCGGATTTATTTTATATTTAGGTACTAAAGATAGTAAGAGACTAAATGCAATTTTAGTTTTCATAAAAATGGCTGCAATATTTGTATTTGTACTCGCTGCTGCTCCTCATTTCGATGCTACTAACTGGGGCAATTTTATGCCTTTCGGTTTTAGTAATGTTTTAGTAGGTGCATCTATTTTATTCCTAGCTTTTACAGGTTTTGGAACGATTGCAACCGCAGCTGAGGAATGTAAAAATCCAAAACGTGATATAATGATCGGTATTATCGGCTCGCTTGTTCTAACTACTATAGTTTATGTGACAATGGCAGGGCTTGTGACCGGTATTACACCTTTTGATCAGTTAAATAACGATCAACCACTTGCTTATGCTTTAACTATCAATAATAGCAAGATTGGCTCTGCTATTGTTGCAACCGGTGCGGTTTGTGGTATGATGACGGTGTTGATGATGAATATTTACGGTACTTCTCGTATTTTTTATGCTATTGCACGTGACGGTTTACTACCGAAAAGTTTTGCAAAATTGCACCCAAAATATGATAGTCCGTATATTACGATTGTAATATTTGCCTCTTTAGCCGCTATTCTTGGAGGATTTTGTTCTACGGAATTATTAACGCAATTAACTTCAATGGGAGCATTAATTGATTATATAACCGTCACAATAATAGTGGTATTATTTAGGATAAGATTACCTGAAGCACAAAGACCTTTTAAATGTCCGTTAGTATTTATTATTGTACCGTTTATTTTGATTGCTTGTGCTTATTTGCTATTTATTCAAATATATGACGGTGAATTTAATCTATTAACGGCAGGTCGTGCGTTAATATATTGGTTTATTACAATATTTGTTTTATATATTGTAAGATCGTTTTTTATAAAAAGAGAAGTATAGCTAATTCCAATGTCATCCTGTGGCTTGTACCATAGTACTGGACATTTTTCTTCTATGTCATTCCTGCGGAAGCAGGAATCCATCATAAAGCGAGATCAATCGAGCTCTTAAAAAAATCTTGTATAACAAGATTTTTAGCCTGGATCCCTGCTTTCGCAGGAATGACATCGAGAGCTTTTTAAAAACTGTCCGGTACTATAGAACGAACCACAGGGTGACACAGTATGCTTTGCCACTCCTCACTAATAGCCACACAAAACCACAAAATTAAGCAAATGACTGAAAAGCTGCAACCACTTCGAGGAATGAAAGATCTATTGCTGGATGATTATAAAGTTCACGACTATATAATTAACAAAGCAAGGGATGTTGGAGTATTGTACGGTTATAAGCAAATGAGTACCCCAATACTTGAGTATACAAAAGTCTTTAACCGCTCTATGGGCGAAAGTTCTGACGTAATCAGTAAAGAAATCTACAGTTTTTTAGATAAAAGCAATGAATCCGTAGCATTACGACCTGAATTTACGGCAGGTATTATAAGAAGCTTCATTTCAAACGGTTTGCAGCATAAACTACCCCTTAAACTTTTCTCTACTGGTCCTGTTTTTCGTTATGATAGACCGCAAGCAGGGCGTCAAAGACAATTTCACCAACTAAATTACGAATATATTGGTTCTAAAGGTGCTATTACTGATGCCGAAACTTTGAAGTTAGCAGTAGACATACTTAAAGCACTCGAAATAGAGCAGGATACAATCTTAGAGCTGAATTCCCTTGGATGTAGTGAATCAAGAAGTGCTTATCAGCAAAAACTGGTAGAATATCTAAATGACTTTAAAGATCAATTATCAGCAGAAAGCAAAATAAGGCTGATCAAAAATCCAATGCGGATCCTTGATTCTAAAAGTGAAATCGATCAAAAAATAGTAGCTGATGCTCCGATTTTATCTGAATATTATACCGATGAATCCAAAGAATATTTTGATGAACTGCTAAAATACCTTGATATTTTAGGCGTGAAATATAGTATAAATCCACGTTTGGTTAGAGGGCTTGATTATTACTGTCATACTGCTTTTGAATTCACTACGAAAAAGCTAGGGAGTCAATCCACTATTCTTGCCGGCGGACGTTATGACGGGCTTGCTAAAATCATGGGTAATAATGATGATGTGTCGGCTATCGGTTTTGCTGCCGGTATCGAGCGAATTGCTTTAATTCGGGAATATAATATATTTGAAGTAAAGCCGGTATTTGTATTACCTATAGGCGAAAATAATATTTGCTATGCTTTAGAAATTGTAGATAAATTACGCTTACAAAATATTTCTACTATTATAGATCCCGTAGGTAAAATAGCTAAAAGAATACAACGCGTTCTTAATGAAAATGCTCAATTTATTATTTTCATCGGTGATGAAGAGCAGGCAAATAATAATCTCAAGCTTAAAGATTTAGAAAAGCAAGAAGAATATATAGTAGATTTTGCAAAAGCTTTTGAGTTAATGAAGAAATATTAAATATTTATAACTTTTCTAAAACCTTTTCAATTATTCCTAAATTTAACCACGACATCTAAAAATATGATTATTATAAACGATTTAGCCATGAGTTATGGTGCAAGAATACTATTTACCGATGTAAATTTGCATATTAAAAATAATAAAAGATATGGTTTAGTAGATGCTAACGGAGCAGGTAAAACAACTTTTTTCAAGGTCTTGACTAAGGAAGAAGAACCGGCTTTCGGTGATATCAACATACCTAAGAACTCTAAAGTAGGTTGTTTAAAACAAGATCAATTTCTTTATGAAAATACTAAAATTATAGATACGGTAATAGCAGGAAATAAGGAGCTATGGAAAGCTTTACAGGAAAAAGAAGAGATATTAAATAGATAAAATGTAATAGTTGAGATTTAATCTTA
>NZ_MXAX01000256.1:0-9161 GCF_019249195.1 Rickettsia sp. TH2014
CTTTAAACTTCTGTTATATTCTTTCCAGTTGCAAACTTTTTGTAGCTTTGACATACACACTTGTGGTTAAGTTTTTTGTCGATTTACTACTTTTCTTAGTTCGCAGCTACTTTTTTTTATATCTACGCAACAAGGTCTTGCAGGAATGACGGTTTTGGTATCAACAATTCTACCATGATTATCGTATCCTCTTAAAAAACTCTTTCATTAATAGCCTCGAATCTTCCGCAAGAATTCCGCTATATATTTCCGGTCTATGAAAACAAGCACTACTGTTAAAATATCGTAAATTACTTTCGACTGCTCCGTGCTTGGAATCAGAAACCCCGTAAAATAAACGTTTTAACCTGCTATGAGCTATAGCCGCTGCACACATGGCACAAGGTTCTAAAGTAACGTAAATATCATAATCATTTAAATTTTTAGAAGATATAAGATTGCATGCTTCATTAATAGCAATAATTTCAGCATGATAAAGAGCGTTATTTTTTTCTTCGGTATTATTATGACTACTAACAATGATTTTTTGATTTAACCTATCTACAATCACCGCTCCGACCGGAACTTCATTTTTATCAAAAGCAATCCCTGCTTGTTTTAAAGCTTGCTCCATGAAAAAATTATTAAAATCCGTTTTTTTATCTAACAATATATTCACGGTAATTTACGTGTTCTTCGATTCCAAAAGGATCTTGGTGGATAATTATTTCAGCCTCTGGAAATTCCTGCAATATTTCAAAAGCGATCTCATCGCTAATTTTATGAGCATTATAAAGCGACATATTGCCGTCCATTTCCAAATGACACTGAATAAAAGCTTTTTGAGCGGCATATCTAGTTTTCATTTCGTGCATACCTTTTACGCCTAAATGGTTATTAACTATCGAGATAATTTTTTGTCTATCTTGCTCAGGTAATTCATGATCGACTAAATTTTTAAATGCCTTTTTAAATAAAGAATAAGAAGAGTGAAATATATATAACGAAATAACTACACCAAATAATGGGTCAGCAAACCAAAAATAATCACTTAAATTTATAGAGATAATTACTATAACATTAGTTAATAAGTCTGTAAAATAATGAAGTTTATCGGCTTTTACTAACTCCGATCCTGTTTTTTTAATTACATAAGTTTGATAAAGTACTAAAATAATTGTTAAGAATATACATACATGCATTACCGTAGTACCGTCACTGATATTCTCCGGTTTTGTTTTTTCAAATAAAGATTTAACCGAAGAAAAGCCTACAAAAAAAGCTGAAGCAAAGAAAAATATCGATTGAGAAAAAATTGTTAAATCCTGCATTTTTTCATGCCCGAACCTGTGATGATGATCGGGCGGTTGCAGGGCAAATCTTAAAGCTATTAGATTAATAAAGGAAGAAGTTATATCAAGCATTGAATCAATTAAAGAAGCAAGAATTGATTGCGAATCGGTAACAACCCAAGCGTATAATTTTATACTTAAAATAATTAATGCCGTAGTAACCGATAAATAAGATACCGATTTTATTAACCGATTACGGCTATTAGTATCCATAACGAATCTTTCCAATTTATTTTTTGTAGTTTAACAAAGAAAATATAAAATTCAATTATAATTAGGTTCCGTGAACAAAATTAAAAATAATATTTTAAAATATAAATAATTTAAATTCTGTTTATAGAATCTAGTTTTAACTTTACAAAATTCTAAAAACCATATACTTATTAAATTATATATTTAATAAGAGAGAATTTATATGAAACTATTATCTAAAATTATGATTATAGCTCTTGTAGCTTCTATGTTACAAGCCTGTAACGGTCCGGGCGGTATGAATAAACAAGGTACGGGAACACTTCTTGGCGGTGCCGGCGGTGCATTACTTGGTTCTCAATTCGGTAAGGGCAAAGGACAGCTTGTCGGAGTAGGTGTAGGTGCATTACTTGGGGTAGTTCTTGGTGGACAAATAGGTAAAGGTATGGATGAGCAGGATAGAAGACTTGCTGAACTCACTTCACAAAGAGCTTTAGAAGCAGCACCTAGCGGCACTAGCGTAGAATGGCGTAATCCGGATAACGGTAATCATGGTTACGTAACACCTAATAAAACTTATAGAAATAGCACTGGTCAATATTGCCGTGAGTACACTCAAACAGTTGCAATAGGCGGAAAACAACAAAAAGCATACGGTAACGCATGCCGCCAACCTGACGGACAATGGCAAGTTGTGAATTAACTGTCATACCGTGGCTTGTCCACGGTATCCAGAAAAACAACAACTTATAGTGTACATTTTTTACTGGATCCTGTGAATAAATCACGGGATAACGATTCCTAAGGAACAATCTATGACTTTCATAATAACAAGTACGGCGTTTAAGCATAATGAGCGTATTCCTGATAAATTTACTTGTAAAGGACAGAATGTTTCTCCGCATTTAGAGTGGAGTGATGCTCCTATAGATACTAAATCTTTTGTGCTTATCATGGATGATCCTGATGCACCAATAGAAATAGTACCACCGCATGGTATATGGAATCATTGGATAATATATAATATTCCTACTTCTATTACTGAGCTTTCAGAAGGACAAATAGATAGCAATATTAAAACTTTAAATAATAGCTGGAAAGAAAAGAAATACGGAGACCCTTGTCCGCCTGCCGGCAAACCTCATCGTTATTTTTTCAAACTATACGCTTTGAATGATTATCTTGAGCTTGATGAGAATGCTAGCAAGCAAGATTTAGTGCTGGCTCTACAGAAACATTTACTAGCTGAAACTGAATTAATTGGCATTTATTCTACATAACCGTCATTGCGAGCAACCATAGGCTGCGTGGCAATCTCATGAAATAATAACAAACTCCTGAGATTGCTTCGACGAAACTTACAGTTTCTTCTCGCAATGACGGAACGTTCTACGCAGGGATGACAAGAGTGAACTGACACATGCAAAAACCTATAATCGAGTTTCGTAACGTATCTAAAAAATTCGGTAATAAATTGCCGATAAATAACGTTAGCTTTACCGTCAAGAAAAACAATATCACTACTTTAATCGGACCTAACGGTGCAGGTAAAACTACCATAGTACGGTTAATGCTTGGGCTTGAAAAACCTACAAACGGCGAGATTATAATTGATCCCAAATTAAAAATCGGATATGTACCGCAGAAGTTCGGATTAACCCCTGATTTACCTATTACAGTAAAAAAATTTTTAGATTTGTTAGCACCTAGTAATTTTAATAGTAATATTAAAGAGATTAACTCATTTATTGATTTGGAACATATAAAAGATCAAGAAATTTCTAAGCTCTCAGGAGGGCAGTTTCAAAAGGTAGTTCTTGCATGTTCAATAGTTAATAATCCTGACTTAATTATTTTAGATGAGCCGCTGCAATCTTTAGACGTAACAAGCCAGCAAGAATTTTATCAACTTATTAATCTGATTCGTAAAAAGCTAAATATTACGGCCTTTATGGTCTCTCACGATTTATTTACCGTAATAAAAAACTCCGATCAAGTGATATGCTTAAACGGTCATATATGTTGTAGCGGAATACCAAACGAAATAACTCCTAACTCTGAATTTTCAAATGCACTTTCTTCTCTAGGCTTCTATACCCACCACCACGACCATAGGCATTAGACTTATTTCAAATATTGCTTTAAATATCTACCGGTATGGCTTTCCGCACAAGCAGCGATATCGGCAGGAGTACCGCATACAACTATCTTACCGCCTTTGTCACCGCCCTCAGGACCGACATCAATAATATAATCTGCCGTTTTTATAACATCTAAATTATGCTCGATAACTAAAACAGTATTTCCCATATCAACGAGTTTATGCAAAACTTTCAGCAATTTATTAATATCGTCAATATGTAGCCCCGTAGTCGGCTCATCAAGTATATAAAGCGTTTTACCGGTTGAACGTCTTGATAATTCTTTAGCAAGCTTAACGCGTTGTGCTTCACCGCCTGAAAGAGTAGTAGCAGACTGACCGATTTTAATATAGCCTAGACCCACTTCATTTAAGGTAATTAGTTTTTCATAGATTAACGGGATTTTCTCAAAAAATTGCATTGCATCTTCTACTGTCATCATCAAAATATCGGCAATAGATTTGCCTTTATATTTTATTTCAAGTGTTTCTCTATTATATCTGT
This sequence comes from Rickettsia sp. TH2014, assembly GCF_019249195.1. Lineage (NCBI taxonomy): Bacteria > Pseudomonadati > Pseudomonadota > Alphaproteobacteria > Rickettsiales > Rickettsiaceae > Rickettsia > Rickettsia sp. TH2014. The sequence goes on from NZ_MXAX01000256.1 coordinate 4,169, forward strand.
GACCATTACAAATATCACATTTTACATATACGTCAGGTAAGAAGTGCATCTCTATTTTAATCAGCCCGTCACCTTGGCATGCTTCACATCTACCGCCTTTAACGTTAAACGAAAATCTGCCTACTTTATACCCTCTAGCTTTTGATTCAGGTAATTCCACAAACCAATCCCTAATATGGGTAAAGGCACCTGTATAAGTCGCAGGGTTTGAACGAGGAGTTCTACCTATCGGGGATTGATTAATATCGATAATTTTATCAATATATTCAAGTCCTTTTAATTCTCTATATTTTCCCGGAAATACTTTGCTAGTCGGCTCTAAATGCTTTAGAGCCGCTTTATATAGAGTATGAATCATCAAGCTTGATTTACCACTTCCCGATACTCCCGTTATAGCGGTAAACGTACCAAGCGGAATTTTGATATCAACATTATCTAAATTGTTAGAAACCGCCCCAAGTAATTCAATTGACCTATTATCATGCCCTACTCTTGTTTCAGATGGTACTTTGATTGTTTGACGACCGCTTAGATACCTACCTGTAATACTTTCTTCAAAATTCTTTATTTCTTCTACATTGCCTTCTGCAATAACACGACCGCCGTGAATACCGGCTCCCGGTCCTATATCAATAATATGATCAGCTTCATACATTGTTTCTTCGTCATGCTCGACTACCAAAACGGTATTACCTAGATCTCTAAGCCTTTTTAGTGTCTCAATTAATCTTGTATTATCTCGTTGATGAAGACCGATAGACGGCTCATCAAGTACATATAAAACACCACTAAGCCCTGATCCTATTTGAGATGCAAGACGAATACGCTGACTTTCCCCTCCCGATAAAGTACCTGCTTCTCGTGATAACGTTAGATAATCAAGCCCAACATTCATAAGAAATTTTAATCTCTCAGTAATTTCTTTGAGTATACGCTCAGCAATAAATAATTGCTTTTTATTTAATTTTTCTTCTAAGTGACTAAACCATTTTTGCAAGGCTGCAATACTCATACCTGCTACTACGCCTATATGAAAATTCGCTATTTTAACGCATAATGCTTCGTCTTTTAATCTAAACCCTGAGCAGGCAGTACATTTATGTTCTGACTTAAATTTAGCTAGTTCCTCTTTAATTAAAACCGACTCTATAGTACGGTCCTTTTCCTGCAAACTTGGTATTATACCGGCAAAAGGTTGTTTTATTATTTGCGTTTTAGAACCGTCGTGAAACTCAAATTTTATTGCTTCTTCTCCTGAACCTTCAAATAAAATATCCTTAACATTTTGTGATAAACTTACAAAAGGTACTTCAATAGAAAATTTATAATGATCGGCAAGAGCCTTTAATGTCTCTAGGATAAATTTAGGAGATGTGCTACCCCAAGGTACTATTGCACCGTCTTTAATGGAAATTCTTTGATCTGGAACAATTAATTCTCTATCAAAGAAAAACTCCTTACCTATTCCTTCACATTTAGGGCATGCTCCAAAAGGGCTATTAAAAGAAAAAATTCGAGGCTCTATTTCAGTAAGCTGAAAACCGGATACCGGACAAGAATATTTTTCGGAAAAAGTAATGCGCTGATTTTTTTCAAATTCGGTCTTAACTGCCGGCGGTAATTCTACAATTTCTAAATAAGTAATACCTTCGGCAAGATTTAACGAACTCTCTAAGCTATCTGCAAGCCTATTACCTAAACTTTTGTCTAGAACTATTCTATCAACGATGACTTCTATATTATGCTTCTTATTTTTATCAAGTTTCGGTAAATCATCAATTTCACAAACTTCACCGTTAACTATTAATTTCTGAAAGCCTTGCTTTTTCAGATTCATAATTTCACGTTTGAACCCCCCCTTATGTCCTCTAACAATAGGAGCAAGTAAATATACTTTCGTGCCTTTAGGTAGTTCATTAATTATATCTACCATCTCAGAAACTGTTTGGCTATGTATCGGAAGACCGGTTGCCGGAGAGTAAGGAATACCCACCCTTGCATATAATAACCTAAGGTAATCATAAATTTCCGTTATAGTTCCAACCGTAGAACGAGGATTTTTAGAAGTAGTTTTTTGGTCAATTGCAATAGCAGGCGATAATCCGGAAATAGATTCTACATTCGGTTTATTTTGTAAATGCAAGAATTGCCTTGCATATGAAGATAAGCTTTCAACGTATCGCCTTTGACCTTCTGCATAAATAGTATCAAAAGCTAAAGAAGACTTGCCTGAACCACTAAGACCGGTGATAACAACAAATTTATTCCTTGGAATATCAACATTTATATTTTTTAGATTATGCTCTTTAGCACCGCGTACCTTAATATATTCTTGGTTCATAATCACTTCGCTACAAAATTTTTGAGATATTTTTTAAAAAACCTGTAGTATTATAGGCTCTTTTATTTTATTATTGCAATAATAATATTTTAAAATAGGTAGTAATCTATGGCAGGTAGTTTAAATAAAGTAATATTAATAGGTAATGTAGGGCGTGATCCGGAAATTAGAACTACGGGCGAAGGGAAAAAAATCATTAATCTTTCCTTAGCAACAACCGAAACTTGGAAAGATCGCATTACCAGCGAACGAAAAGAACGAACTGAATGGCATAGAGTAGTGATATTTAGTGAAGGATTAGTATCTGTTGTAGAACGCTATGTTACAAAAGGTAGTAAATTATATATTGAAGGTTCATTGCAAACCCGTAAGTGGAATGATAATTCAGGTCAAGAAAAATATACCACGGAAGTTGTGTTACAAAATTTTAATTCACAATTAATATTATTGGATAGTAAAAACTCTAATAATCATACTCAAGATTCAGGGCATAGCGGATATAAACATCCTGAAGCTAAAAATCATTCCTTTGACCATAGCGACCTAGACGATGAAATACCGTTTTAATAAAAAAATCAAGGATATACATAAATGTCAACATTAAATAAAAACAAAATTATAACGCTATTAATTATTTCTATACTAATTTTACTAGGAGTAGGAATTTATAAGCACAAAAAATGAAATAACTATTATAAGCAATTAATCTCAAAACTTGGGTCTGTTTGTAATCCTACATGTGTGACGACCGAATCCACTCCCTGCCCAGTAACATATTGTAATACTAATCTCTTGAATTTAAACTCTAACTTTAGAGGGGTGCTTATTAAAGATAAAAATAATTTAAATATTTTATTAAAAGCTAAAGATGATGTAAGTAATTATATTGCAGACACTCTTGAATGGGAGCCACATCTCCAAAATGCATTGCGTCAAATAATAAAACCACGAGATAAAGTACTAGTCCTAGGGGCGCATATCGGTATACATGCAGTTCTTATTAGTAAGCTAGCAAACGAAGGACAAATTTCAATCTTTGAAGCTAATCCTTATGTGTTAAAGTTTTTAGAAACTAATTTAGTTTTAAATAATATTACTAATGCTAAAATATACCCTAAAGCCGCATTCTCTGAAAATACTACAGTATCTTTTTTAGCAAAAGATACTGGTAATACCGATGCTTCCCATATTAAAAGACTCGACACCACACAAAAAGAGGAGCTTATTACAGTTGATGCAGTAAATATTGACAGTATAAAAGAAATTCAAACTATCGATATCTTACAAATGGATATTGAAGGTGCTGAAGAAAATGCCGTTTATGGAGCTCAAAAATTAATTGATCGTTCTCCGAACTTAACTGTTTTCCAAGAATGGTCACCATTTTGGATGAAAGATATAGATACCTATTTAAAGTTTTGGAGTTCTAGAAATTATAAGATTGTTCAAATTACTTTAAGTGGCGGTTTAAAAGAATTAACAGATGAAGAACTAAAATCTTCAGGACAGATCGATATTATTATGACTAAGGATTTAGAAAAACTTATCAGTAATTTTAAACCTCTGTAATAATGAAAAAAATTATTTGGGCAATAATATTTTTAATACCAACATTTCTTTCAGGCTGTTCTACTACTCATGATGTCGCTAGCAGAGTAAAACATTCGCAAGATATAGCTAATCAAAATAACTTTCGGATGCAGCTAGTAAACGGTAGTGATTTTACTCTTACGATTTATCAACGTATTACCGCTAGTCACCTACCTTTTGTATTCTATATTGAGGGAGATGGGCATCTTGCGGATGGCGGCGTTAACTCGGACAACCCTACCCCTGTTAATCCGACGCTCTTAAAGCTTGCTACAATGGATAAAAGACCAAATGTTGTTTATATAGCACGACCTTGTCAATATACTCCTTTAGAAATGAACCCAAAATGCATTAGCGATTATTGGTTAGATAAAAGAATGGGGCAGGAAGTCGTAGATTCAATTAACAATGTCATAAATATTATCAATAACGGACAAAAATTTAGCTTAGTCGGCTTCTCCGGTGGGGGCGGGCTTACAATATTAATTGCCGCTCAAAATAACAATGTTAAAGATATTATAACGATTGCCGGTAATTTAGATACTGAAAAATTTGATAAATATCATAATTATCGTGGTTACTTAGTTAAATCGTTAAACCCGATAAATTATGCAAAGCAAGTTAATAATATCCCTCAATTACATCTCTCCGGCATGAATGACAAAAGAGTCCCGCCTTTCATAGCAGAATTTTACGTAAAAACAAGTAACTCACCATGTGTAAAAAAGCAAACTTTTCCTAATATTTCTCATGCAAAAGGTTGGGATAAAGTTTGGTCTAATATATTAGATACTCCTCTAATTTGTAATTAAGCATTAAGAAATATTATTAATCTATTTAAAAATCCTTTATTGACTTTTATACAAAACAGCATAATTCTTTTTACAATTTAATTTTTTATACAAGAATTATGCTAGGCTACGAAAAAGAACAAAAAAGTTTGACAAAAGAACAGAAGCAAGCCGTAGGGTTGTTATCTATAGGAACCTTATTGGAATATTTTGATCTTATGCTTTATGTGTAGAAGTCAAGATTTAATCTTACAGACATTATAAAAATTAT
>NZ_MXAX01000257.1:0-6520 GCF_019249195.1 Rickettsia sp. TH2014
CTTTAAACTTCTGTTATATTCTTTCCAGTTGCAAACTTTTTGTAGCTTTGACATACACACTTGTGGTTAAGTTTTTTGTCGATTTACTACTTTTCTTAGTTCGCAGCTACTTTTTTTTATATCTACGCAACAAGGTCTTGCGGGAATGACGGCTATCCACACAAGCACAATGCTAAACTCACATATTTAGCACCTTTAAACCGATAGAAATAGTCGGCGAAGAGGCAGTCTTTGTGATTCCTCTGTTTCTATCGGCTAGATAATCGGAATAAATCTTTGCAGTAATTCTAACACAATCTTTAGCATATGTCACCCTAATAGTTCGAGTAAGTAAATTTGGAGAACGTCTAGAGAGGTCAATACGTGCACCAAAGCCTATAGTCCAATTTTCCGCTAGCTGATAATTTATGTCTCCATAAAATTGTCGTACTCTATTATTTGAAACCTTTATACTTTCTACGGAATAATATTTTTTAAGGTTTGTAAGCTGAATAAAACTACCTAGCAAGTTAATCTTATCATAGTTAAAATTTCCTCCCACCTCATCTCTAATAGGTCTGAAATATTTATCTTTCCGAAAGCTATAAAACACTTCTAAATTATTAGAAAGATTACCTAGAATCTGTCCTACATTTTCCGTATCATCCGCAGGCAAATCTATACTATATCTTGTATTACGTGACTGTCCTAAAAATAATTTTAAATAATTTTCTTCTTTAGCGATACTAGTATTTAAGCCGTAACTTAATCTATTACCGAAATCATGGCAATCAATACCGCTATAACGATTTGATAAAAAGATATTCTTTTCGGATAATTCATATTTAGCAGGATCAATTATAACAAATTTTTTATCTTTCTTAGATAGTTTACGTCCTATAGTAAAAGAAACTACCGGCTCAATAAGTAAATTTATCGTTTTTGTTGTATTACCTACTAACGGATAACGCCATAAGGTTTGCAATTCCGGTATATTCCTTTGAAATGATTTACTTTCTCTCGTCTTATCTAAATAAGCCCGTCTAGCAAGATAAAAATCACCTCTATCTTTTGCTACAAAATCAAAAATTTGCCCTGAAGAAGTAAGCACATTCTGCATAAAGGATAGTTGCAAAGAGGTTCTAGCGACTTGTTTCCCTATTCTTTCTTTGTACATTAACGTATTATTTTCAACAACGATATGGCTGTTTTCATTATCATTCAAATTTATCACGTTTTTTGTATTGATTTTCGGTAATACTAACGGGTCAGTATATTTACTATCATTACTACCTAAGCCTTGAAAACTTAATCCTTCCGCCGAAAAATAATCAGCTTCATGAATTTTGTTTAAGAATATTTTAGAAGTTAAATATGAAGCGTAGTTATTATAATAATTTTTTAAATAAGCTTTATCCGATGTACGCTCCACCCTGAAGCCGTAATCATAAACTTTATCGGTACTAATAAAATTACCGCTTGCTATATAATGATAAGAAGAAGCATTTTTATTTTTTACTATATTTCCGTCTTTTTTTAGAAAATACGGTAATTTACCGTAACTACCTTGAAAATTCATATTATCGGTATCATTCGGGCGATCACGTGCTTCTAGCTCATAAGTTTGATATTTACTAAAAATCCTTGGAGTGAGAGTAAAATCCATATTAGGTTTTGCACGTAGATATAGAGGTATACCAAACCCTTTATTTTTGACGTCAGGTACCAATAATCCGGAAGTTGCAGGGGCCGTAGGAGTCGGATGAAAAAAATACGGTAAGTAAAAAATCGGTACGCCGTATACTTCAAAAAACACGTTTTTATAAACTACTCTATGTTCTTCAGAGTAAATATAAGTATCCTTAGCAGCAATTTGCCAAATAGGGTTTCTATTACAAGTAACATCGCAAGGGGTAAATTCGGCATGGTGCAGCTTAAGATTATTTTCGTCTATTCTTTCGGCAAGTTTAGCAATTAAAAGATTATTATCACCGGAAAGTAAAATGAATTCCGATATAATCCCTTTCTTAAATTCGTCTTTTAAAACTGCTTTATCACCCTCTATTATTCTGTTTTGTTTATCCTTAATTCGGATATTACCTTCTGCCCATAAAATATCATTTTTTATATCATAAAGTAAATTATCTGCCGTTAATAAATACTCATCCGTGATAATTCTTATATTACCTTTAGCATATATCAAATCCTGACTTTCGTTATACTCTACGAAGTCGGCTATCATATTACTAATTTTAATATTCTGACCATTCTTAGAAAGATCGGCAAAGCTTACCAAAGAAAATATTATGATAATAAGCAAGCATATTATTCGCAATAGCATTTATATTAATAAATATATTTTAATAGTAAAAAATAATAGCAAGCTATTAGTAATATATCAAATAATAAAAAATTTTGCTTGCTCTTTTGAGAGTAGCAAGGTTATTCTATTGAGGTAACGTCATTGCGAGGATATGCGTAGCATCGACGTGGCAATCTCGTCAAACTTCCTGAGATTGCTTCGTCGAAACTTATAGCTTCTCCTCGCAATGACGAATAATGCACTACTCTCAGCCCCAAAAAACCAAGAATAAAATGCTAGACAATTTCATTGCAAATCAAGCAACCAAAGAGTTTTCAGTTAGTGAGATTTCTAATAAAATCAAAGAATTATTAGAAAATAATTTTGGCTATATTAAGGTAAAAGGAGAAATTTCAGGTTTAAAAATAGCAAGCTCAGGTCATGCTTATTTTAACTTAAAAGAAAATACCGCTATTTTAGCTTGTACTTGCTGGCGTCCTATTCTTGCTAAAATCAAATTTCCTTTAAATGACGGTATGGAAGCGGTGATTAGCGGCAAGCTTTCAAGTTATGCAGGTAATTCACGCTATCAATTATCGGTAGATAATTTGCAGCCTGCAGGACTTGGCGCTATGTTGCAAATTCTAAATGAACGCAAAGCTCGTTTAGAAAAAGAGGGGCTATTTAATAAAATACGTATTCCTATACCCTTTTTACCTGATAAAATAGGCGTTATCACTTCAATAACCGGTGCTGTTATTAAAGATATTATTCATCGCATTCGCGAACGTTTTCCAACTCGGATAATAATATGGCCGGTTAGCGTACAAGGCGAAAATTCCGGCAATGAAATTGCTGAAGCAATTGAAGGATTTAACAATTTAGAAGAGATAAATAAACCAAGTGTTATAATTGTTGCTAGAGGCGGCGGTTCTATAGAAGATCTTTGGTCATTTAACGATGAGATATTAGTACGTGCCGCTTATAATTCAAAAATTCCTATTATTTCCGCAGTAGGTCATGAAGTGGATTATACTTTAATAGATTTAGCAGCCGATAAAAGAGCTCCAACACCGACTGCTGCCGCAGAATTTGCTGTACCGGTACGGTCTATTTTCAATAATACTCTACAATCTTATGAAAAAATATTATTGAATAATACTAGCGGGTTAATTAAATATCACGAACAAAATATAATAAATTACGATAAAATACACAGATATCTCTCGCACTATATGAATAATAAGCAACAATTACTGGACGAAACCGGTTTTAATTTGCTAGATGCTTTACCGTGCTTTATTGAACTACAAGAAACAAAGATTAAATCTTTTTCTAAAGAAAGAGTTAACCCTGCTAAAATACTCAATTACAAAACATTAGAATTAACACATCAAACAGCTTATCTATCAAAATCGGCAAATAATACTTTGAAAAATTTTGAGTATAAATTAGAATTAAATAGTACGTTACTTGCAAGCCTTGATTATAATAACGTATTAAAACGAGGTTTTGCTATAGTTAAAGGAGAAACGGGTAATTTTTTATCTTCTAAAATTACTGCTGTAGATGAAAAAATTTTTAATATTAGATTTTCTGACGGCGAAATTAAGGTAGTTCGTAATACCGTCATTGCGAGCGACTAAAAGGAGCGTGGCAATCTCAGGAATTAGTATTACCTCATGAGATTGCTGTGTCGCTTCGCTCCTCGCAATGACGATAAAGTATTGCCGCGGGATGACACGTTAATTTAAAAAAATACAAACCATGAAAACTTTAAAGCTTTTTATTTTTATACTTCTCGTTCCTAAAAATTTTTATGCTTTGAGCATAGGTGCAAACGAACAACAAGCAATTTTAGAATACGAGGAGACAGCCGATAAAAAACTTTGATAAATGCCGGTATATAAATGAACCTTACCAATACTTAATTGCTACTTCAAACGGTCATACTACCGTTTCTGGTATGGATATAGAATTAATTAACGCTGTTGCTGCAAAAATAGGTATCAATATTAAGTATAATCAAGATAGCTGGTATCAGGATCAATTAGATATTCAAAGCGGAAATACCGACATGGCAGCAGGAGCTACTTATACTACTGAGAGAAGTAACTATGCTTATTTTTCAAAGCCTTATCGTCTTGAAGAATTATCATTATTTATTATTGAACCGCTTGCCAAAAAGTTAAATTTCCAAAATGTTAATGAACTAGCAGCACAAATACGTCTATTTAATCTTCAGTTAAGAATAGTGAAAGGTACTGTATACGGAGAACCTAAATTTACGGAGTTTTTATATAATGAGAAAAATCAAGATATAATTAGAATATATCAAAATAATATGGAATTGATAAACGGAATAATCAAGAAAGAAATTGATGGTTTCATTAGTGATCGAATTGTCGGTGCCGTTAATATTTTAGGAAGAACAATGGACAGGAATATATTAGAAGTTCCCTTAAATATTAAAACTCCCCTACATTTAATGTTTAGCAAAAAAACCGTATCTTTAAATATAGTTGAACAATTTAATTTTGCGATAGATGATTTTCTTGCAAGTAACAAGTATAAAAAAATTATTAAGACATATATATCATATTCTATTGCCTAAATCTATAGATTCTCGTTGGTGCCATGTTATAGGTTTACTTGGTTGCCTTGCTTTTGCTTTTTCGGGAATTATTTTGAGTAGCAGAAAAAATAGTACTTTATTCGGTACATTTTTATTTGCGGTATTACCATCTGTTAGGAGCTGTATAATGTTAGATTTAATAGTAAACCATGATACCGGACATTTAAACTTCTACTTTACTCCTTCTTATTTCTATTACATATTTGTAGTAGTTTTACTCGGTTTTACAATTATTAAATTATTCAGCTATTATAATAAGCAGATTGCTGAAGATAATTATTTAGAACAATCATTAAATAATATAGTAGCAATTTGCGATTCATTCGGACAAGCAACTTTTATAATTATAGGAGTTACAATGGTTATTATTCACAAAATTGAGCCTCTAAGTTTTTGGGGACCGTTTTTTGCTTTCATTACGGCTAATTGTGGTGCAATATTACAAGATTTTATTATGAAAGAAAATTCAATTAAGAAGGTACCAAGAGGCGTTAATATTGAAATCACTATATTATGGGGTATAGCTTTTAGCGTATTATTAGATATGTATGGTAGTAATCCAAATTATCATACAATAAAATATTCAATGATTATAGTAATTTCCGGAGCATTTATTACTAGTCTCTTAGTCTATCATTTTGGTTTTCTTGAGTGGCGATTCCGTAATGAAAAATTAGAAGACATAGAAAAACAAACATGAAGATAGCTACTTGGAATATTAATTCCATAAAAACAAGACTTAATTTATTGCATAATTTTTTATCTAAAGAAAATCCGGATATTTTATTATTGCAAGAAATAAAATGCGAAACCGAAAAATTTCCTTTTGATGAATTATCCGATCTACCTTATAATTTTTATGTTCACGGGCAAAAATCATATAACGGTGTTGCTATAATTTCAAAATTTCCTGCCGATGAAATGATTAAGGATTTTTCGAATAATTACTGCAGTGATCAAGCAAGATTCTTAGAAATAAAATTATCATTACCTATAGGGTTTTGTAATATAATCTCTCTCTATGCTCCTAACGGTTCATTTGTCGGTAGCGATAAATTTGTAGCAAAGCTAGCATTTTATGATAATTTTATTAATTATCTATCAACTAAAAAATCTTTTGACGAACAAACTATCATAGGCGGTGATTTCAATATTGCGCCGTTCGATATAGACGTATATTCACCTAAAGCTCTTGCTGAAACTACTTGTTTTACTGAAATTGAACAAAAAAAACTACGTACTATTCTAAATTCCGGATTTGAGGATTTATATAGATTGATACATCCGAGTAAACAAGAATTTTCATGGTGGGATTATAGAGCCGGATGTTTTGAACAAAATAAAGGTATGCGAATTGATATGATTCTTGGTTGTAATAATACTATTGACTATTTAGAAAATTGCTATATGGATTATAATTTAAGGACTCAAGAAAAACCTTCGGATCATATACCGGTAATTGCAAGTTTTAAGGGGTAGTCAGGGTTGTCCAACTCGTCATTCCCGCGTAAGCATTGTTGCGTGGAGATTAAAAAAAAGTCAATATAGCGCTTAGAGTATATGTAGAAGTCAAGATTTAATCTTACAGACATTATAAAAATTAT
>NZ_MXAX01000258.1:99-2679 GCF_019249195.1 Rickettsia sp. TH2014
GACTCCCAGTCGTCATTGCGAGGAGCGAAGCGACGTGGCAATCTCATGAAATAATAACAAACTCCTGAGATTGTGGATGTACAAATTACTACGTAATTCTTCTCGCAATGACGCTTTACTCACCCTGAGCCAAGCTATAACCTGTAACTCCGTCAAATTCAAATAAATTCTCTACTTTTATGAAATCGATATTTGCTTTGCTTAAAGCTTCAAGTAATTTTGTTATATCTAAATGCTTTATTTCCGTACTTTCTTTATTCATAAAACGACAACACCAATGATCGGAAATAGTTTCAAACCTTGTATCACGAGGCCATAATTTTAGCCCTTTTGACGAGATTGTTTTTAACTCAACATTACCAAGATCAAGCTTATTAATTTTATCTGCTATGTCATGAGCGGAAGATACATTCATATTCACAAATATATCCGTACCGACCAATTTCTTAACCTCTTTAGTATCAATTTTATAGTCTATATTACTTTCTTGTTTCTCGGCAATCAACGGATAATCTGCTTTAGGTAGCTTTGTCGGTAACTGCCCTAATCTTTTCGTTACTTCTTCAACAAATTCTTTTGTACCGACTTTTTTACTAGAACTCTGCTCATTATATATGTCGGCTGTATGAACTCCATCCTCTATAGTTTTCTTCCAAGCATTCTCGACTAAGCTAGCAATATCACCCTGCCCTATATGTACAAGCATCATTATAGCAGCATTTAAAAGCCCTGACGGATTTGCGATATCTTTGCCCGCAATATCAGGAGCACTTCCATGTACCGCTTCAAACATCGCATAATGCTGCCCGATATTTGCAGAACCAGCGAGTCCTACCGACCCTGAAATCTCGGCAGCTACATCGGATATGATATCACCGTATAAATTAGAAGTTACGATAACGTCAAATATTTCCGGTTTGGTAGCAAGCCTTGCAGTCCCGATATCGATAATATAATGCTCATTATTAATTTGCGGATATTCTTTTGCAATCTCATTAAATACTTTATGAAAAACCCCATCGGAAAATTTCATAATATTATCTTTGCTTAAGCACGTGACTTTTTTGTGGTTATTTTTTACCGCATATTCAAAAGCATATCTAATAATTTTTTCACAACCAGTATGACTTATCAACTTCATTGATTCATACATATTATGCGTTTGGCGGTATTCTATACCTGCGTATAAATCTTCCTCGTTTTCACGTATGATAGTGAGGTTCAGATGTGGATGTAATGTCCTAGTAAAAGGATGAAATGAAACGGAAGGACGAATATTAGCAAAAAGCTGTAATGTTTTACGAATCGTGACGTTTAAACTTTTATACCCTCCGCCTTGCGGGGTAGTAATCGGAGCTTTAAGTATAATACCGGTGCGTTGTATTGACTCCCAGCTTTCTTCACTTATGCCTGAAGTATAATGCTTCTTGTAAAGCTTTTCACCTACTTCAATGGTTTCTAAACGAATACGAGCCTCAGCTTTACGTAATATATAAAGCACTGCCTCCATTATTTCAGGTCCTATACCGTCCCCGTATGCAATTGTAATCGGTGTAAATTCTGCCATATTAAATACTCTCTTGTTAAGTACATAGTGTTGTTTTTTCATGGATCGATTTATCCGTCATTGCGGGCAACTAAAAGAAGCGTGGCAATCTCATGAAATAATATTCCTGAGATTGCTTCGTCAAAACTTGCAGTTTTTCCTCGCAATGACGATGTGAGTATAATACTATCAATAGTTTATCGTTACTTCTTTTAATCTCTCATTCAACATAAAAGTCACTTCGGAAGTTATATTCAAATTATTTTTGGCATATAAGACTTGAGCACTTGGAATTACCAAATTAAGGTTATATTTCTCTGCAAGTTCACTAATTATTGTAATAGTTGTTTCGTGGACTCTACTCATAGCCTCAGCGTGTGCTTGTTCAAGCTTCGTTTTCTTAATCTGAATTTCTTTTCTAACGTGGCTAACTTTTGCATTAAATTCGTTTACTTTATGCTCAAATTCGGTTTCACTTAAATTAGAACGCTCATTTAATAATTTCTCTTCCAACGGTTTAAATTCTGCTTCTTTTGCAGCAATATCCTCTTGGATTCTATGGTTAAGCTTTTCGATTTTATTACGCAAATCTTTTATAGCAATCGAACCTTCCAATATAGATTGTACATCAGCAACAGCTACTCTAACTTTGAAATTATCTTCTTTAATCGGCATATTTTGTGCTTTTGCTATTACTGAGAAATTTATGAATATACATAAACATAATATTCGGTATATCATCTTTGGTCCTTTTAGATTAAACGGTGTCGGCTACCTTCGTCATTGCGAGAAGATATTGTTACGTGGATGCCACCCCGTCATTGCGAGGAGCGGAGCGACGTGGCAATCTCAGGAATTTTGCCCGAGATTGCCACGCTCCTTATTAGTCGCTCGCAATGACACCCTCTATTGATCCAAGAATAAATAACATCAAGTGATTTGTCTATCATTAAAAACTTAACTGTTACCGAGCGTCGGCACATTCCCCTCTCCCGATGGTGTATAGATAATCCTCCCATTTTTAATCGCAATAG
>NZ_MXAX01000259.1:0-87 GCF_019249195.1 Rickettsia sp. TH2014
GCAAACTTTTTGTAGCTTTGACATACACACCTGTGGTTAAGTTTTTTGTCAGTTTACTACTTTTCTTAGTTCGCAGCTACTTTTTTT
>NZ_MXAX01000259.1:149-1726 GCF_019249195.1 Rickettsia sp. TH2014
AAAAAAATTCTGTAAATCAGAATTTTTAACTGGATTGCTTCGTCAATTACTTTGTAATTTCCTCGCAATGACGGATAAGCAGGTCCACGTAACAATGCTTGAATGGATAGTAATGAGAAATATTTTAAGTTTTATTTTTATAATATTGTTTTTTAATTTAATCTATGCGGATGAAAAAGCAGCGATTATAACTGATTATAAACCGGTATTTTTGCCTGTAATTCATGATAAAAAGACGAAAATCGCCATTCGTTCTTATTTCAATAGACCTCTTGAGAAACTCGCTTATAGAGAGGAATTTGAAGGAGACACGGAACGCAGAACCGCAGCGTATATAGACATACGTGAGGATTCGAGCACCGGATCGACGTACAAATTACCTCTAGAAGTAGAGTTCCCCAAGAGGTCTAATGAAAAATTATATTTCGTTTTAGTAGATCCAAATTCTTTTAAAACTGAGCTAGTCTTACAAGAGCTGGTAATTTTACCTACGAATAAAACAGAAAAAGAAAATCTTCTAAAAAAATTAAATAAAACTCCATATATTAAAGCTTTAAATAAATATAACTCTGCACCTTATATACTGCAAAATTACGGTGTTACGAGTAGCATGTATAAAGTAAAAGGGCAGTTCTTGACAATTGATATGTGCCCTTCTTCCAAAAGCTTTGAAGAAGATTTTTTTAAAAAGCTCGTAGAATTATCGAGCAAACTAAATAAACCTATTCCGATTGCTATATGCGTTTCAGGCTTATGGATTAATAAGCATACTGAAGAGTTCTTATGGTTATTAAAGCAACAAGAAAACGGTTATTTACAAATAACATGGGTTAATCATTCATTTAGTCATCCTTACTTTAAAGATAAACCTCTTGAAGATAATTTTCTTCTTTCCAATAAAGATGATTTTGAAAATGAAGTATTAGAAGCAGGGAAAATATTAGTAAGTTATAATATTGCTCCGTCACCTTTCTTTCGTTTCCCCGGATTAGTTTCTGATCAAACATTAATAGAAAAGCTAAAAGATTTAGGATTTATTCCGCTTGGTAGCAATGCTTGGCTTGCTAAAGGCGAAAAAGTTCAAGATGGCTCTTTCATATTAGTACACGGTAATAGTAACGAAAAAGCCGGAATAGATTTAATTATGCCGATGTTACCGGAATTAAAGTTACTTCCTATTGAAAAGGCGTTTTTATCACATGACAATTGATTAGCTAGATATTAAAATTGGAGCATCAATGACTCAAGCAGTAAAATCACCAGTAATTATAAATAAATACAACAAACTCCTTATATCGCCTGAAGAATATGAGAAATTTAATCAGTTTGAAGATATGTACTGAGCAATGCAAGCAAGAAATGCAAGTAAAAGCGATTTTTTATCAGAGGAAGAGAGTAAAGATTTTTTAGATAAGATGTTAAAGAAATAGATATGATTATAATTCAATTTTTTTAGTAGGACTTTTATCTCTTTGAATACCAAGCTTTGTACTAAATAACGGAGAAGCTTGTAAAAAATCAATAAGGGAAGATTCTGACGAATTTGCTATAATGTGTAATAGTTGAGATTTAATCTT
>NZ_MXAX01000260.1:0-3869 GCF_019249195.1 Rickettsia sp. TH2014
TAAACTGCAATACGGAGGCACGACCACTTTGCCTTGAGCTTGTTTATAACTTCTGCCCACTCTTCATCAATTAATATTACTTTTCGCTGAAGCCGCCAATTATTGATAATTTCTTCATAATTATCATAATTACTTTTATTTTCCTTAATTCTATCAATCATTTTATTATAAGGAGCTTTTCTAAAAGTTTTTGATTTAGGAGTTAAAAACGTATCATCAACATCGAAGAATATAGATGTATCAGTAGGTGCATTTTCTATTATTAAATTATAAACTTTTTCAGCACTATCGGCAGTTTTAAAATCTTTCATATATTATCAAATTTAATATTAAGTTCTTCCGTCAAAATAGCCATCAGCTCAAGTTCTATTTTATTTTTCCATTTTCCTTGTTCATAAAAAAAATGATAAGGACCGCTAACCGGCGATGACAACCAAATTTCTTTAGCTGCACTTTGTTTGTTTATTACATATATACCTTTATCAGTATCAAGGTTTAATATATCACCTTGTAAATCTACGTCTATACTTGCTTCTTTATCTTGCTCTTCTATCTTGTCGGCTATATATGCAATTGTTGTTTCGGCTATTTTACTAAATTCTGTATTATTCACGATAACATCTGTTAAATGGATAAAAATATACGAAGATCAACTTCAAAAAGAGCACGGAGTCTATAAGGCGAGGAACGCAGCGTATACTTAATACGTGAGTACCGCAGATCTTATAAGACTTTGCGCTCTTTTTGAAGTTGATCAAGTAGATGGCTTGTCAGGATCAATTTCCGACTCAGGTACTCTAATCAGACTTTTTCTATAAGTTTCAACAAATCTATTATGATCATTAAGATTGTTAGAAAAATTATGTCCGCCTTTACCGTCAACCACAAAAAATAAGGCATCCGTTTTAGCAGGTTTTACCACTGCTTCTAAAGATTTTAGCGATGGACAGGAAATCGGACCTGGCGGTAAACCTTTTATGTAATAAGTATTATATGGTAGTTCTTGCAATAGATCTTTTCTTGTTAAAGCTCTTGCTAATTTAAATTTACCCTCAGTCAAAGCGTAGATAGTAGTCGGATCGGCTTGTAACTTCATATTTTTCTTTAAACGATTAATGAATACTGCGGCTATAATAGGTTTTTCTGCATTTGAACCGGCTTCTTTTTCAATTATAGAAGCTAGCGTTAATACTTCGAGTCTAGTTTTTAACGGAGAATCCGGCGCAAGATTTTGCATCACCTTATCTAAATTAGCAGACATTAAATTTCTCATTTGATCGATTATCTGCTCTTTTTGATCTCCATAAGAGAAAAAATACGTTGATGGCATTAAAAAACCTTCCGGTATTATCCCTTTTATTTCTCCAAGTAATCGACTTTCTTCATTAATTTTCTTTATAACCTCACCAACCACCGTACCTTCTGGGACAATTATCTTATGTATTATAGATTTACCACTTGCTAATACTCTTAAAGTTTGCAGGGGCGATATATTACGAGTAAACACATATTCACCGCTTTTAAGAGGTCTTTTTATAGAATAAATTTTAGCAATTACCTTAAAAATTCTCGGATATTTGATTACTTCATTAGAATAAAGTTTTGTGACTATTTGATTTACGGATAATTTAGGTTCAATAATTATCGTTTTATTTTGAGTAAGATTGCCCGGCACAAAAATATAAAATATACTAGAATTTAGCAAAGTAATGAATATAGTTAGAGATACTATAACTAAAAAAAGTTTAGTTTTTAATAGGTTTTTTAACATAATAACTATTATTTTTATAAGACTTAGAAATATTGTTAAAAAAATTACCACGAAATATGGTTTTTTCTTGACATTTGAAATAACATATAGTAAAACTAACTTAAAGTTTGGTTGAAGTTAAATATTTGTTGAATTTAAATTATATAGCTTTTGCTAAATAAATCAATAGTTTTAATATTTGGTAATTAAAATATTAAAATTAGATGACTAACAAGCAACAAATTAATAACGTAAACCAATTTACTATAACAATAGTATACTCCTGTAAAATGAAAAGTTAGAATTTTTATTACAAACGAAAAATATAAATCTTTATTCATAGTTCATATTACTATACCGGCGTTAATACTGATCTTATAATGGGCATTATATATTATGATACAAGATCACAATACCGATCTAAAACACGAAGAACATACGGAAAGGTTAAAAGCTTTACAAAATAAGTTAGGAAACTTATCCGGTTTCTTGACAACAATGCGTTCTGATCACAATGAGGAATACAAAAAAATTTCCAATGATTTAGAAATTTTAATGAAACAAATTAATACTATAAGAAAAAATATGGAAATATATTTTGTTATTATATTAATATTAATGTTTATTATAATTCAGAAAATGTTGTGGACCACCGGTTCAAGTACTAATCTTTCTCTTTTAACAACTTTATTTTAGGTTCTAAGAACTCCTGTTTAATAATTTCTGCAGTTATATAAGCAGGTGATCGATTTGATTCAAACCCTAATTTCTGCAAAATTTTTTGGCTTTCTATTACCTGCTCATACGCTTTTTTAGAATTAAATAATAACTCTTGAAGCTTATTACTAATAAGACTAGCTCGGCAATTAAATTGGATAAATTCCGGAATTATTTCGCTACCTGCTATAATATTTATCAGTGTAACATATTTTATTTTTATCAATAGCCTGATAATAAAAAAGCTTACAAGATTAACTTTATAAGCCACAATCATAGGAGTACCGGAAGCTGCTATCTCTAAAGTATTAGTACCGGATTTTGCTAAAGCTAAATCAGCAACGGCATAAGTTTTAAGTCTCTCACTTGAAAATAAATAATTAAACTTAACATCTTCTAAAAATGGCTTTATTATTGCCTCATGAGCAGGATTTGCAAGAGTAAATATAACTTTAAGATTATTACAACTCTTAAATATTTCTTCAATAGAAGAAACAAAAACCGGTAAATGCCTTAGAATCTCTCCTTTTCTGCTTCCAAGAGTAACACATAAAACTCTCTCATTCTCGTCTATTTTAAACTCTTTACGTAAAGCTACTTTATCGCTATAAAACTCTTGCTCCATGATCGGGTGACCTATATATCTACAATCAAGTCCGAGCCTAGTAAAATATGGCGGTTCAAAAGGTAATAAAGCAAATAAACAATCATAAATTTGAGCGTATTTTACTGCCCTATCCTCTTTATATGCCCAAACTGACGGTGCAACGATATGAATCATTTTCAGCTTTGGTAAAAGTTTTCTTACTCGCTTTGCCACACGATAAGTAAACCCCGGTGAATCTATGGTGATTAATAAATCGGCTTTACTATTTGTTATATCCTTCACAGTTTTATCAATTAATTTTTTAAGCTTAAAAATATGAGGTAAAATTTCTACAAAGCCCATCAAATTTATGGTAGTAATAGAAAATAAGCTTTTAAAGCTACCGGCTTCTTCCATATATCTACCGCCAACCCCCATACATTTTATTTCTATATTATCTTTTAAATGCTGAATTATGCGTCCACCGATAAAGTCTCCTGACATCTCACCGGCTATAAAGTAAATTTTTGTCATTGAAGCTAATTATTTTTTAAGGTTCTCAATTTCTGCTTTCAATTGCCTTATTTTTTCTATAGATAATTCAATAATCTCATATATTTCTTCTATCGAGTTTTTTTCATTAACATCTTTTTTGCTATTTTTATACTTTTTGTAACTTCCCCTTCTTCTATACTCTTTGCCACACCTTCTTCTCTACCTTTTTCTTCAGCAGAAACTATATAATCGCGGTCTTTAAAGCTTTTGCTCATATGAGCACGATAAATAATTCGGTCATGCCTCCATATTGCAGTTATG
>NZ_MXAX01000261.1:0-7511 GCF_019249195.1 Rickettsia sp. TH2014
CTAAACTGCAATACGGAGGCACGACCTTTTGTTGTTTTATGTAGGCGTTGTTGCATGGATCGATTTTCCGTTGTCATCCTAGCTAGCTTGTAGTGGGATCCAATTAAAAATACTAAAATTATTAGTATTTCAGGTTGTTTTTATGGACCTAGTGGTCAAGCCAATAGTACCGGATAATTTCTATTCTATGTCGTTCCTGCGTAGGCGGGAACCCAGTCAAATAAAGCTTTTTTAAAGCTTTATTTGAGAAAAGCGATATAATAAAAAATCTTTAGAATTAAGATTTTTTATTCTGGATCCCCGCTTTCGCGAGGAGGACATCGGGGTCTTTTCAAAAACTGTCCGGTACTATAGGTCAAGCCACGGGGTGACACAACGGGTTTTACCTGTCCATGCAATAACGCCTTTTATGGATAACGTGGAAAAGAACGTAGTGATATCGTGTTAATTACTAAAAAACTCATTCACCACTAATATATAACTTGTTTTTAAGTCTAAATCATAATCAACGGTATTATATATTAGCTTTTTTATGTCGGTAAATTTTTGTAGTAAATAGGAAGGATGCTTATTTGGCAGTTTATCAAAAATCTTATTTTCTAAATCTAGAAGCTCAATATTGACGTTAGCAGATTTTTTAAGAATTCTATTCAATAATAATAATAAATTATCAATAAAATCTAGCCATAATTCTCGGTCTTTAGTAGTAAAACGATTAATAAAATCTAACGTTTCATTATTTGCTATCGGCTGAATAAATTGAAGATATAATTCATTTATAGAATGAGGTTGAGATGAGCTAACATTAATTTTAAAGCATCTTGATCTAATTGTAGATATAATACTTGCAGCTCTTGAAGTAATTAAAAAAATGTAACTATTCTTTGGTGCATCTTCAAGAATTTTTAAGCATGAATTCGCCGCATTTAAATTCATAAGATCAGCCGCATAAATTACGGCAACTTTATAACCTGAAATTGCAGCAGTTTTACTTAAGAAATCTTGTAATTTTCTTATTTGTTCAATAGAAATATTTTTAGCATTAGATGTAGTTGAGGTTTCCCTAGCGATGAAATGATAATCAGGATTATTTTCAAGAGGAATGCTATTCTTAAAAAGCTTACTATATATAAAATCTTCTATATCTTTTAAAGATTGCTTTATATTTTCGGCTTCGATAAGCCAACTATTATATAGCTTATTATGTTTTAAGTTAAACTCTAGGCGTTCAATTATCATAAGTGGTTTATGCGTGGTTTCTCGTCATTGCGAGAAAATTGCATAGCAATTGACGAAGCAATCTCAGGAGTTTGTTACTATTTCATGAGATTGTCACGTCGCTTCGCTCCTCGCAATGACGATTTTGATCAACGTCACATTATTTATTAATTAATTACAAGCTTCTTTCATTTTTCTTCCAGCTCTAAAAGTAGGTTGATTGTAAGCATCTATTTTCATTTTTGCTCCGGTTTTTGGGTTACGACCCTCACGTGCTTTTCTATGATGTATTTCAAATGAACCGAAACCTGTTATATTAATATTATGGTGACTCTTTATGGCACTAATCACACTATCAAGAACTAAATTAAGTGCTTTCTCAGCATCAGCTTTTGTTAATGTTTTATGTGAAGCATGTTTATGATTATGACCATGGTCGGTCATAAATGCTATAAATTTGGTTTTATTCATTTTTTTTGGTTCTTTTTTGTTATGTGTACTCATAATAAAATCAACTCTCCTTTAATGGGTTAATATGTATTGATGTTTTTTTATAAAACAATATATACAACTGGCAATAATATACATCAATATATTTTTTTTATGTGAGTTAATTATAACAAACTACCCACATACTGCAAATGCCAGTTATTTACAAAGTTTAAATATATACGTTATTATATTAATTTATAGAAAAATGTAGCCATTTTACATCAGTTATACTGTTAAAACTATCTTAATCAAGTCATTAAAGTGAAAATTTATCATTAAAACCCTAATTTATTGTCAATAGTAAATTACAAAAGCTAATTTCTACTTTTGTAAAAAATTATAAGTTTTTTAATAAAAACAATATATACTTAATTTATATAATAAGTTGGAAACCATCTTTCACCTTTTATATAGAATATTCTTAACCGAATAGCAGATTTATGTAATAATTCGCTATTCACATTAATTTAGAATAGAATTTTTAAAGAAAAATATATTAAATCCAATGTTATTGTCTGAAATTTGTATTAAACGCCCTGTCTTTGCCACGGTTTTGAGTTTGGTTATCGTAGCTCTTGGAGCAATTTTTTTTACCAAACTACAAATTAGAGGAACTCCGGATATTTCAGTTCCCATTATAAATGTCGAAGCTCATTATGAAGGTGCCGATGCTTTATATATGGAAAAAGAAATAACGACGCGTATAGAAAAAGCTTTAAAGACGGTTAAAAATTTAGATTATATAACTTCTCAAAGTTCTACAGGCGAAAGTAGTATTACTTTATCATTTTTATTATCTACCGATATTGAAGTAGCATTAAACGATGTTCGTTCTAAAATATCCGATATCACTTATATGTTTCCGCAAGATATGAAAGCTCCGTCGGTTGCAAAACTTGACGCCGATAGTTTCCCAAGCCTCTTCATAAGTGTTGAAAGTGATCAATATAGCGATTTAGAATTAACAAAGATCGTTGAAGATAATCTACAAACACCTTTAGATAAACTTGAAAGTGTAGGACAATCACAAATTTACGGCGGTCGGGAATATATAATGAGAATAGAACCTGACTCCAAAAAATTATATCAACATAAAATTTCTTTATTGGAGATTGAATCTGCAATAAAAGAGCAAAATAAAGATTATCCCGCAGGTACGATTAAAACAAAAAGTAATAATTTTATAGTCACCCTTGAAGGTTCTTTATCTACACCGGAAGAATTCGGTAATATTATTCTAAAAGTACAAAACGGAGGTATCACAAAATTACGAGATATAGCGAAAATATCTTTAACTTCTCCCGATGAGGACATACTGTTCAGATATAACGGCAAAAGCTCCATTGCTCTTGGTCTTATAAAAGAATCAAAAGCTAATGTCATAGATTTATCAAATGAAGTAACTAAAGAGCTAGAAAGAATTAAAGAATCCATGCCCAAAGGAATAAGTATGGGTATCGCATATGATGGAGCAACACCTGTAAAAGCATCAATTTATGCGGTATTTCAAACAATTTTTGAAGCTTTAATATTAGTAGTTTTAGTCACTTATTTATTTCTTGCTTCTGCTAAAATTACCTTAATTCCATTTGTGACGATTCCGGTATCATTGATCGGTACTTTTAGCGTAATGTATGCTTTTGGATTTTCTATTAATATATTTACGCTCCTTGCTATGATACTTGCTATAGGTTTAGTCGTCGATGATGCGATAGTTATGCTTGAAAACATTTTTAGATATAATGAAATGGGGCATAAACCCATGGAAGCAGCTTTACTTGCTTCTAAAGAAATCGGCTTTGCAATCATTGCTATGACTATTACGCTTGCTGCCGTATTTTTACCCGTCGGTTTTATAGAGGGTTTTATCGGGAAATTATTTATTGAATTTGCTTGGACTTTAGCATTTTGTGTTTTGTTCTCAGGATTTGTTGCTTTAACTTTAACTCCTATGATGTCGAGTCGTATGGTTACAAAACATAATACGGACTTACCGAAATTCTTAGTAAAGTTTAACGACATTCTACAATTTATTCAAAATAAATATATTTACTATCTAAAGCTAACTTTTGACAATAAAAAGAAATTTATCATCATTATTGCATCATCTTTTATAGTGCTGATTATTAGTTTTAAATTTACTCAAAAAATTTTCGCACCCCAAGAAGATGACGGATTTTTACAAATTTCTCTTAAAGGACCCGAAGGTTCTAGTTTAGAATCCTCTACTAAAGTAGTGAAAGAAGCCGAAAAAATCCTTGCTAATTATAAAGATATATTAGGTTATCTGATGGTAATAGGTGCAGGCGGTAGTGATAATGTTTTTGGATTCATTCCGTTAAAAGATTGGGGTGAGCGCTCTCGTTCCCAAGAAACTATTAAGAATATGTTAAATAAGCAGTTTTCCGGAATACCGGGCATGTCGATTTTCGCTATGGATCCACGTTCAATGGTTAGCGGGAATGCAAGTAGCCCTATCGAGTTTACTATTCAAACGAACCTTGAATATAATGATTTAGATAAAATATCACAACAATTTATTGATATAATGAAAACAAATCCTATTTTCTTAAACGTCAATAGAAATTTACAATCGGCAATGCCGACTATAAGTATAGAAGTCAACCGTGATAAGGCTTATTTATACGGAATGGATTTAGCAAATATAGGCAAAACGGTGCAATATTTACTTGCAGGTCAACAAATCGGGGATTTTAGAATGGGTAATGATTTATATGACGTTATATTACGATTTAATCAAAAAGATCGAAAAGATATTAGCGATTTTAGTAAAATTTTAATCAGGGCAAAAAATAATAATATGTTACCGCTGGAATCAATAGCCAATATTACAGAAAAAATATCAGTGAAATCATATAGTCATTATAATAATTCAAAATCCGTTACTATTTCTTCCGATCTTGCTCCTGATGGAAAAATTAATGATGCAATTAATGAAATCAATAAAATAGCCGCTCAGTTACTCGACCCTAGTAATACTATAATTGAATATATCGGCGAAATTAAACAAATGAGAGAGGCAGACAGTAATATGCTTATAACATTTGTATTCGCTCTTGTATTTATCTATTTAGTGCTTGCAGCTCAATTTGAAAGCTTTACTGACCCTTTATTAATATTACTCGCCGTACCTTTCTCAATAACCGGCGGTGTACTTGCTCTCTGGCTTGCCGGTAATAGCCTTAATATGTATAGTAATATAGGACTTATTACTTTAATTGGATTAATTACTAAGAATTCTATTATGATAGTAGAATTTGCTAATCAGCTAAGAGAAAAAGGAGTAAAGGTTCAAGAAGCTATAATAGAATCCTCAAAACTTCGCTTGCGTCCAATTCTAATGACTACCCTTGCTGCTGTAGTGGGAGCTTTACCTCTAGTCTTTGCAGATGGAGCCGGTGCTGCTGCTCGTAATTCTATAGGCTTTGTAATAGTTGGAGGATTAAGCATCGGTACTATATTTACAATTTTTGTTATACCTGTAATATATCAAACTTTTAAGAAGGAATAATAAATTATAGAATTATAAAATTTAGTAGACATATAGCTCAAAATGAGAAATGATTATTTTATATACTCGATGAACTTCAAAAATTGGCTACGTTATTCTACAAGTTCTGCGGTGCTCACGTATTAAGTATACGCTCCACTCCTCGCCTTGTGAACTCCTTGCTCTTTTTGAAGTTGATCTTCGTATAACTACCATTCATTTATTCGTAGTATACTAATTAACAAAAGGTTTTATATGCTAATAAATACTTCTAATAATCCGCTTATTACTACTATACATTTATTATCTTCTATAGGTGCTGTAAATTGGGGCTTAGTCGGATTATTTAATTTTAATTTAGTCACACTTTTATTTGGCTCATTTCCAATTATTGTTACAATACTTTATATAATTATAGGCTTTTGTGGTGTATATTCTTTCCTTTGTTTAGGTAAGCTATTTTGTAAACCCGGAATAGAAAAGGTGAGGTAACTCTCTCTTTTCGTCATTGCGAGGAGCAAAGCGACGTGGTAATCTCATGCCAAATTCCTGAGATTGCCTCCGCTCTCTGCTACGCATCTCCTCGCAATGACGACTCAGGTATTCATGCGGGCAATACCTAGCGACAATGACGACTTAACAACCTAACTTGTGCTATAGCAGTTATTGCTGCTGTTTCAGCACGTAATATATTATTTCCTAAACTTACAGATTTTGTATTCTTATATGAGGCAAGAAGTTCCAGCTCATCATTAGTAAAGCCTCCCTCCGGTCCTATAATAATAGTTATATCACTATTACTAAGTGATGATAAAATGCGTAATATAGAATTTTCTTCTTGTTCATGTTCATTAGCATATAACATCAAATTATTATTCTCTTTAAGGTAATCTTGTATTGTGATAGCTTTTTCAATTATCGGGGGAGTAAGACGTTCTGATTGCTCTGTTGCCTCAATAACACATTTCGTTAAACGTTCGATATTTATCGTTCTAAATTGACACCGCCCAGTAATTAAGGGAATAATTTTAGTTATACCGAGTTGCGTAGCCATATTTATTGCAAGCATTAATTTATCTTGCTTTATTATAACAGCAGCAAGAGTTAACGCAGATTCTGTATATGGCTTTTTTAACTGTTCTTTAAGCCTAACCGATAGGTTATGCTTACCTATATCGGTAATTTGTGCTAAAAATTCTCCATCCGTACCGTTAAAGATACGCAAGCTATCATTTACTTTAAGACGTAGCACCGTTTTAACATAATGCACATGATCATTTGCTAATTCTATCTTGCTATTTTCAGCTAAATGACTATTAATATAGATACGGTTATACTTCATATATACTCGATGAACTTGAAAAATTGGCGACAATGTCTTTATAAGTCCTCGGATGCTGAACGTTTATTATACGCTCCGCTCCTCGGCTTACAGCCTCCTTGCTCTTTTCCAAGTTGATCTTCGTATATCAACTCTTCACTTCGCAGGAGTGTTAATTATGGATAATAAAAAAGATAATATATCAGAAGAAGAAAAATTGCCAAAAGAAAAAGAAATCGGTGGCGTTAAAGGCTTAGAACCGACAAGATACGGTGATTGGCAGCATAAAGGTAAAGTAACTGACTTCTGATGGCTTTTTTCCAGCAAACAAAAATTTTACTCTATAAACCGCAAGAATTGTTTGATTTGGTCTGGGACGTAAAATCTTATCCTAAATTCTTGCCTTGGTGTTCTGCTTCTAGAGTTATTTCAGAAGATAAATATGAGATCATTGCTGAGTTAGTAATTCAGTTAAAAGGCTTTTCAGAAAAATATAACTCACGAGTTACAAGCGAAATAACAGATGATGGAATATATTTGATTAATACGGTAGCTATTTCAGGACCTTTTGAATATTTAAAAAGTACTTGGCAATTTGTTCCATGCACGGCAGGAACTGAATTAAGATTCTTTATTGATTTTAAAATGAAATCTGTAATACTGGATAAATTAATTGGCACTTATTTTACCAAAGCAACCGACAAAATGATTATAGCTTTTGAAAAGAGAGCTAAAGAGGTTATTAAATAAAAAGGGGTAAGATTATAGATCTATAATCTTACTCTTTAGAAAATTTTGTATTTAGTTACTAGGCAATATCAGATATATCCTTCATCTTTTTCATCTCCTAAGATTTGAGTTTGATCATCATTAAGATTATTATAATCAAGGCTATAAAACTGCTCTTCTTGCTCTTCGCTAGTACTAGAAGTGTGGTGGTTGGTCGTGCCTCCGTATTGCAGTTTAGAG
>NZ_MXAX01000262.1:0-1785 GCF_019249195.1 Rickettsia sp. TH2014
TCTAAACTGCAATACGGAGGCACGACCGAATATCTGTATTACTATTAGGTTCAGGAGCAGATTGTAACATTCAAAATGAATCTGGAAATACACCGCTACATTATTCCGCACTCAATTACAAAACGACAAAAATTACAGAATTACTGATTGCATTTGGGGCTAATTTCCGAATTCCTAATCTTTATAACGTCACACCTAAGGATCTTATCTTTCAGTACGGTTCTACAGAGCATGAATCATTGTTGATAGGAATGCAAGACAATGATCCGTATCTTTAGCTTTTGCCGAGACGTAGTTAAACAACTTGCTGATATTCAGAAATCTTTATATTATGTTCTATTTCAGCACCCATAGATTTATACTCATTCATAATTTATCTTATATTCCTCTTGTTGATTGCTGCTGATATTTTGTTCTTACGGTCAAAGATTTCGGAGGTATAGCGGGAGCTTTACTACGTGGAGTTGTCTGTTGTAAAGTTTGTAGTATTCGTGCCGCTTTACTGTCAGATAATTTATATTTTTGTCTTATTTCTTCAGATTTTTCGGGGATAGGAGGGACAGAGGAAGAGTTTTTTAAAATACTTTTTTTTGTAATTTCTGTTCCTCGTTCAATAATCTTATCCCGATGCAATCGTTCACCATAATGATTATGTAAACCTTCTGCATTACGAACTGCAATTACTTGCTTCTCTTTAGAGACTATAAGATCAATTTCAGTATTAGCAAATTGCCCATGATTTATTATTTTATGTTCTTTTTTAAAATTTTTAATAATATTCGCATCTTGAATAAAATTACTTTTTTTGTCGATTAGTCCAATAACTTTTTCTTTCTTTAAAAAAAATATCGTAGCTAAAAACTTCTGCCATCCTTGTTTTTTTCCTATCACCACTTTTGTATCTTTGAATCTTACATCATTACGAGCAGTAGCACTAACTACTTTCCCTTTTATTATATCGGCTTTGTTAATTTCCTGTTCACTTGGTATTAATCTTACCGTTTTTTGTGTTTCTTTAATTGTTGCCTTTGTATCTTTAGTATTAACATTTTTGGGGTTAGCAATATTACTTACTTTCTCTTGTGTTGTGTTTATTTGTTTGCTTCCTATTAATTTTGTTATATTATCCCACTTAAATCCATCTTTTACAAGAACCGCTGAAATACCTTGTTCTTTCGCGTTATTTATATTTTTGATACTATCATCTATTAATACAACATTTTGCTTATCTTTTATACCGGACAATTCCATAGCTTTCTCTATATGCTCGGTTTTTGCATTTGGATCCCTAGCACCGCCTTTAGGAAAACCTCCTATTATCTTTATACCTTCAAGCTGGATTTGAGTTAGCCCCAACTCTTCTAGAGCTGCAGAAATTGCATCGGGATATTTAGTAAAAGAAGTAATTGCTATTTGATGTCCTTGTTCTAATATAGTTACAAATGTTTTTTTCAGTGCTTGCTTATCTCTAAGGCCTATATCAGGATTCTTAAGTAGTTTGGAAGCTTCATGTTTGACCAGCTTCTTATCATATTTTGGGTTTATCTCGCCTGTCTGTACTATACCATTTATAACTAGTGTATTATTATTTGTAACAGGCACTATCCCTTTATTAGTAAGCTGGCTATGAACATGCCCCTTGACCAGTGTATTATCAAAATCAAAACAAAATAATTTCTTCATTTATTATCCTCATATTTATTATATATTAATTACTTGTTGTTTGTTTCTTAAGCCAAAATCTCATGATTTGAGACCTCATCGTCTATCCCTTCAAGTTCCATA
>NZ_MXAX01000263.1:0-1598 GCF_019249195.1 Rickettsia sp. TH2014
CTGTAAGATTAAATCTTGACTTCTACATTAAAAACAGGTTGATTATACTTATTGCAATCTATCAATTCAGTATTTGATACTTTTATATGCTTATAATAAGCAGTAAGATCTGGTTTTCCGTCCTCATCAATAAATCCAGCATTTTTTGCTGTTTGTTCTTCTAAATGCTTATGATAAGATGTAAAATCCGGATTGCCATTTTTATCTAGACATCCTAATTTCTCAGCCTTATATTTTAATTTTTTTGCCTTCATTCTTTCCTTTGCTAATGCTTGCCTACTTTTTTTATCATCATATTTGTCTAATATTTTACGTTTAGACATAAATTTAACCCTATATTCTTACGACTTAATGTTGCATATTTACTTGATTGCAACAGCCATTTTCTATCTTGTTATGTGATTCAATATGAAATATACTTTATCTAAAAAACTTCTAGTATTATTAGGTAAAGATGATATTAGTTGTATTAACATTTAAATCTATTATGAAGATCTATAGTTTGTAGCGGAATATTGATTGAAGTAGTGTTATAGATGTTAGAACGCAAGAAGTTAAGTTCTGATTCAAGATTATCTTCAAATACTTCAGTCATCCAAGCTTTATAATTATCTTGAGAATGAGTAGACCAGCGATAGTATCTAGCTTTCAGTAAATCTTTTGTATCATAAGGAGCATTTTTTGCCCAAATCTTAAATCTTGTTTTATTGCAATTAATAAGTAACTGCTTTAATACTGGTTGTTTAGAAATAGGTAATGCTTGAGCTAGTAAATGCAATCCAGCAAGACAATCTGTTACAGCTCTATGTCCTTCATAAAAGAAATTATACTTATAAGCAAGATATTCTAACTTATGGCTTTCTATTTTTTCAGCTTTCCAATCAATATCGACTCTTGAACATCCCCAAGCTTTATGTGGTAAGTATGGAAACATTTTGTCAAAAAATGGTTTATCAAATGCTGCATTATGAGCAATAATGATATCAACATTTTTAAGAAACTGCGTAACTTCTTCTTTATCTATAACCTTGCCTTGAACCATTGCATCAGTAATTCCGGTTAGTTCAGTAATATGCGGGGGTATTGGTTTTGCTGGATCTTGATACCGGTTGAATTCATCAACTATTTGATAAATACGCCCATCTTCAGTATATTCAAATTTTACCATCCCAAGTTCTAGTATTTTATCTTGTTCATGTGATAAGCCGGTAGTTTCGGTGTCTAAAAATACTCCTATGTGTTTTGGAGCGTTATCAGGTAAATGGTAAAAATCAGGTTTTATATATCGTTTAATAACTTTATACTGATCTGAGCCACTTAATGTATCAGCTATTTGCTCTAGATTATTATATTTTAAACCGTTACCTGTAGTATTAGATTCCTCTTGAATTGGAAGAGTGTGTTGATAACCTCTTGATTTCCTTATCCTAGCGATACGTTTAATATTCTTATCCATATCATGTTGGGAGTTACAGTGGATAACTTCATAATTACCTTTATTAGAGTACAAAGAACCCCAGCTACATATAAGATCAGTAGTACCAAATAAATTAGCTTGAGTAGTTAATCTATAATATTTATGATCTTTAGTCCAATAA
>NZ_MXAX01000264.1:0-5395 GCF_019249195.1 Rickettsia sp. TH2014
ATTTAATATTATCTTAATTTTACTAAATGTGAGATTAAATCTCAACTATTACAAATTATATGCACTGAATATTTAGGAATTTGAGTATCACAAGTTAGTAGAGTTAACCCTTCTACTATTGCTTGTGCTATCAATAGTCTATCAAAGGGGTCTTTATGGTATAACGGTAAATTTGCAATATAGGTGCTATGTTCTATTGTAATCGGTAATTTTTGAAAATCATTAGCTTCAATGGCTTTTTCTATGTCATTTGGAGCTTCTAGCTTTCCTAAAGATTTTTTAATGGTAATCTCCCATGTGTTTACACTGCTTACGAAAATTATATTATCAGGATTAGCTATAATTTCTGATATTTTATGCGACAGAGTTCTATCATTATTTAACCACTGCAATGAAATATGTGTATCTAATAAATATTTCATCTGAGCCAATTACTTAAAAAACTCCATAAAATCATCAGGCAAATCATCAAAATCCTCTTTTATAACAACTTTACCTTTCCAATAGCCAGGTTTACGCATTTGCTTCTTAGGATTATATTACACAAGCTTAACAGTAGGCTTGCCTGATTTGCATATAATGACTTCTTTACCGTTTGCAGCTAATTTTATTAATTCGGATAAATGAGTTTTTGCATTATGAATGTTAACTATTTGCATTTCAAGCCTTCAAATTTTTAACCAGTTTAAACTAACTTAGTTTAGTTTGATTTAAAGCATATGTCAAGATTTTACGTCATTGCGAGTGACCTTTGCTTTTGGTGTATGGCTCGAGAAGCTTGCCTTATGTCATTCTCAGCTAAAAGCAGGAGTCCCTCATAAAGCGAGATAACCGCCACTTTTAATTTTAAAAACTTGCTGTATTTATAATTTTTTTTTGGATCCCTGCTTTTAGCTGAGAATGACATCGATTATTAATAATTTAACTCCTATCTGTTAAAAACGCTTGACTACGTTATATTCCTATAATATCCTATAAATTACCATAAAAACCCAAATTAACCCAAATTATACCAATGAATGTATTTTTATCTAAGTATGTAAATGGCGTTGATAAAAAGAGTAGGGTGTCAGTGCCGGCGAATTACCGTGCGGTACTAGGGAAAGAATTATTTAACGGTGTAATTGCTTATCCGTCAATTAGGAATAATTGTATAGAGGCGTGCGGTATTTCGCATATTGAGAAATTAAGACAGATGATTGAGAGTCTTGATCCATATTCCGAAGAGCGTGATGCCTTTGAGACTATGATATTCGGGGAAGCCGTGCAGCTTCCGTTTGATGGGGAGGGAAGAATTATATTGCCGCAATCTTTAATGCAGCATGCAGAGGTAGAAGAGCAAGCATGTTTTGTAGGTAAGGGAGTGATTTTTGAAATTTGGCAGCCGCAGAATTTTAAAGAATATTTAAATTCCGCTCAAAAAATTGCTCATGAAAAGCGTTTAACTCTAAGGAATGCGAATTGATGCAGCAGCCACATATACCGGTAATGCTAAATGAAATGCTAGCAAATTTAGCTCCAAAAGACGGTGAGTCTTATCTAGATTGTACGTTTGGAGCAGGAGGATATAGCAAAGCAATATTAGAAAGCTGTGACTGTTATATCACAGCTTTGGATCGTGATCCAAATGTGATTAAAAAAGCCGAAGAAATTAAGCAAAATTACGGTGAGAGATTTGATTTTATAGAAACGAATTTTGCGGATAGTTTTGCAAAGCTTAAGGAAAAAAAAATTGATGGGGTAGTGCTGGATTTAGGCGTTTCATCAATGCAGTTAGATATAGCAGATAGAGGATTTTCGTTTTTACATGATGGACCACTTGATATGCGTATGAGCGGGCAGGGGCTTAGTGCCGAGGAGTTTGTAAATATTGCAGAGGAAAAAGAGCTTGCCGATGTAATTTATAAATACGGTGATGAGAGCTTTTCACGAAGAATTGCTAAGAGAATTGTGGAATATAGAAAAACGGCGAGAATCGATAGCACAAGTAAACTAGCTCAGATTGTAAGGAGCAGTATAGGATTTAGAAAAGGCAAAATCGATCCTGCTACTAAAACCTTTCAAGCTATTAGGATTTATATCAATAATGAGCTTGGCGAGCTTGAGAGATTTTTAGCGAATGTGCAAGATATATTGAACAAAAACGGTAGGTTAGTTATTGTCTCTTTTCATTCTCTAGAAGATAGAATAGTTAAGAATTTCTTTAAAGAAAATTCAGAAAAGCCGGTAGCAAGGTCGAAATATGCTAAAGACGATATGGTAATTGATCCAAATAAATGGCTTAAGATTATTACTAATAAAGCTCTAGCACCGTCAGATAAGGAAGTAGGGCTAAATATTAGAGCAAGGTCGGCAAAACTTCGAGCGGCAAAAAAGATACTATAGTCGATGTTATTGTGGCATGGACCGATTTTTCCGTCATTGCGAGGAAATTACGAAGTAATTGACGAAGCAATCTCAGGAATTTGTTATTACTTCATGAGGTTGTCACGTCGCTTCGCTCCTCGCAATGACGGACCGGGAATCCACGCAGGTAACGCCTATGCGGGAATGATATCGAATGCTTTTAAAAAATTGTCTAAGTATTATAGGAAATACAAGAGTAATTTAGTTATGACTATAAGAAAGTTTCACTATTTAATATTATTGATAACAATTATAGCAATATGTAGTTTGTTTAGTATAAAAGAGCGAGTCTCAACTCTTGATTATCAATTAAGTAGCGTTGTAAAACAGATAAATAGTGAGAATAATAATATTCATATTTTAAAAGCAGAGCAAGCTTATCTACTTTTGCCGGCTAGATTAGAAAAACTTGCGGCAGCTTATTTAAAATTAGAAACAGTTAAATCTTATCAAATGATAAAAGATCCGTTAGGACCAAATATCGATCAAAATATTAAATTTAATCATAATATTAGTATTTCAAAGAGTAGTAAATGGCGTTACAAAAGAATTACGAATAATAAGTATATACAAACTGTTTCGAGTAGGACTAAGCCTTAGACCTCATTGCGAGCGACTGAAAGGAGCGTGGCAATCTCAGGTTTTGACACGAGATTACTTCGTCAAAACTTATAGTTTCTCCTCGCAATGACGAGGCTACTACCTACTTAAAACACCATAAATAATATATGAAACAAATTTTGGAAAAATGGAAACCAGCAATTAAAAGTTTGATCATTTGGAATGTTTGTAGTAAAAATACAAAAATCCGATTATTAATGGTTATTTGTGGCTTTTCTTTTCTTTTTTGCACTTTATCTTACAGATTGATAATCGTTGCTACGAATGTTTACGATAAAAATATTAATTCCTTTAAAAAAAATCATCAATTTAGAAAAGAAATAGTTGACCGAAACGGTAATTTATTAGCAGTTAACCTACCTTCTGCGTCATTATTCGCTAATCCACAAATAGTTCTCGATCCTGAAACTTCCGTAAAAAAATTAGCAGAAATTCTACCTGATATTAATAAAGCCAAATTACTTGCGGAACTTAAGTCAAATAAAAGCTTTATATGGGTAAAAAGGGATTTATTACCTAGTCAGCAGGAAAAAATAACTAGCCTAGGGTTACTTGGTTTTGAATTTGAAGACGAGCAGAAACGAATTTATACTTTTTCTAATTTATTGTCGCATGTTGTCGGTTATGTAGGTAGAGATTCGGCAGGGCTTAGTGGTTTAGAACTCGCTTACGATAAATATTTAACTAATTCTGATTATGAATTAAACGAATCAAAGAATCGGAAAGAGCCACTTCAATTATCTATTGATATCAGATTACAAAGTATTTTAAGTGAAGAGATTGATAAAACTTTAAAGCAATTTAAGGCCATAGGAGCAGTAGGCATTATTGCCGATCCAAATAATGGTGAGATTTTAGCATTAGTAAATAAGCCTGATTTCGATCCTCATCATCCGAGTTTGGCCAAACCGGAAGAGCTGTTTAATATAGCAAGTCTCGGCATTTATGAAATGGGTTCGGTATTTAAGGCATTAACTATGGCAGTCGGTTTTGATACCGGTGCAATAAATATGAATGATGCTTATGATATAAGCTATATGAAAGTAGGGGGATTCCAGCTTAAGGATTATACACCAAGGCAAGGGTGGCATAGTGTACCTGAGATTTTTCTATATTCTTCAAATATTGGTACAAGTCAAATTATGCTTGAAATCGGTAAAAGCAATTTTAAAAAATACTTAAAGAAATTAGGTCTATTAGATCAGTTACAAATAGAATTACCTGAACGAGGTACCCCGTTATTTCCCTCCGAGAAAAGATGGAATGAGTTAACTAGTGTTACTATGTCGTACGGCTACGGCATTTCGATTAGCCCTTTGCATTTTGTTAGAGCAATGTTACCGGTCGTTAACGGAGGTACTTTATATGATCTTACTTTATTAAAAAGAAAGGATGAAAAAGTAATAGGTACAAAAGTTTTTAGTGAAAATACCTCTACCCAAATGAAGAAATTATTTAGATCGGTAGTAAAAGAAGGTAACGGTAAAAGAGCGGAGGTTAAAGGCTATCTTATCGGCGGTAAGACCGGTACGGCAGAAAAGCTTTCCCCAGGTGCAGGGGGGAAAAAGAAATATCTAAAAAATAGTAGAGCTTCATCGTTTTTAGGAGTGCTACCTGCATCTAACCCGCAATACGTTATTTTTATTAGATTTGATGAGCCGAAACCGACTAAAGAAAGCTTTGGCTTTGCAACGGCAAGCTGGACGGCTGCCCCTACTGCCGGTAGAGTTTTTGAGCGTATGATATCTTTATATGGTTTAGAGCCGATAGAACAAAGTGAGGAAGAGAGTTGAGATATAATAAGATAGAACTTCAAAAATTGGCGTTACCCGCATAGCTCACTTATGTCATTCCTGCGAAAGTAGGAATCTATAGGGAAAAAGTATAAATAAAGCAAATTTTTGAAATTAAAAGCTGAGGTTATCTCGCTTTACGCCGGATTCCTGCTTTCGCAGGAATGACATTTAGTAAGGAGGTTTTTATGTCAAAAAATAAAAAAACAAATAAACCTAATAGCACTAGATCTATCAGACGTCTTAAGTCTTTTGATCACCTAGCACTAAGAAATAATATTATAACAAAACAACCGTTTTTCTCCTTAAATTTCAATGAACAAGGAGAATTAGAGCTTAGCGGCGATGATAAAAGACCTAACCCTAATTATTAAAACTGTACAAAATAGAATATTAATTTATATTTTGTAGTGGATAACTGAGTCGTCATTCCTGCAAGACCTTGTTGCGTAGATATAAAAAAAAGTAGCTGCGAACTAAGAAAAGTAGTAAATCGACAAAAAACTTAACCACAAGTGTGTATGTCAAAGCTACAAAAAGTTTGCAACTGGAAAGAATATAACAGAAGTTTAAAG
>NZ_MXAX01000265.1:0-624 GCF_019249195.1 Rickettsia sp. TH2014
TAATCTATCTGCTAAGTCCCATTTCTCAGGCAATAAGTCTTGATGAACGCTATTATTAAACTTCAATGCCGTTGGATCAACTACGCTTACAAAGCCTATATGATCATTGGCTTTATTGAGTTTGTTTTTAATTACTTCTGCTGCTTTTAAACCCGCTTTGTCATTATCAGGCCATATTATTACATCACGCCACTGTAATTGACCCCAGTTCACTCTATCAGCAGCGTTACTGCCGCCCATCCATGATACTACATTATATTCAGGTAGTATTTTAGATGCAGCAATCGCTGCCTTTTCACCTTCTACTATCAATATAGGCTTGCTACTGACAGTAGCTTTCTCTATGCCAAAGATAGGCTTGTCACCCTTATCAGTAAATCCTTTACAGCGCCAAGCTTGCTCTTCTTTTGCAGCGTTGTAGCAATAGGTGACAGGTAGAGTTTGTTTTGTACCATCCTTTTTGTTGATGAAGCGTACTACATACCCTAGTAACTTGTCGTCAGCATCTTTATAAGTGTATACTGCCTCTAATATGTGATGATGCATCATGCCCTTTAGATGCTTATTTGGATCAAAGCTTTCTGCATTTGTAATTTTGTCCTGAGCGGGCGTCCACTTATTTGC
>NZ_MXAX01000266.1:0-1622 GCF_019249195.1 Rickettsia sp. TH2014
CTCTAAACTGCAATACGGAGGCACGACCACCATTATTATCACGCATTTATAAAAATTTAAGCCGTGAATCCTAAAATTACTGTACTAAAGAAATTTTTGATGTTAAACTAAATGATTATGTTAATTATTTTTAGATTTGGGGATAAATTATGATGAACTGTGATTTAAGTACTAATTATACATATTATATGTTAGAGGGGCTTAGAGCGCAAATTGCTCCAATACATTTAGGTATAAAAATCCTGAAAGAGGCGTATGAACATGAGTCTCTAGAGGATAATGGGTTTGCAAGAATTATGCATTCTTATTTAACGCTTTGTGAACGCATGACTAGAAAATATGAAAAACCCGAATTTAATATTCTTGAAACAATTATTGATGATAAAACCTATAACATTAATGAAAAAGTTATACTAAAAAAGTCTTTTTGTGAACTAAGGCATTTTCAGAAAATAGGTTTTAAAAAAGAATTACCTAAATTATTAATAGTAGCACCTATGGCAGGGCATCACGCTACTTTACTTAGATCAACCGTACAAGAATTATTACCATATACTGATATTTATATTACAGATTGGACGGAAGCAAGTTTCGTGCCGCTTGAAGCAGGGCGTTTTGATATGGATGATTATATTGATTACGTAATGGAGTTTATCAATTTTATAGGACCTAATGTTCACGCTATGGCAGTTTGCCAACCTACTGTTCCACTGCTTGCCGCCATTAGCTTAATGTCGGAGAGTAATAGCCCGAATGTGCCGAGTTCGATGATTTTGATGGGCGGACCTATTGATGCTAGAAAAAACCCTACAGCAGTTAATGAATTTGCTCAAAGTAAAAGTTTAGAATGGTTCTGCAAAATGGTTACAATGCAGGTGCCGCCAAACTATCCAGGTCATGGAAGAAAAGTATATCCCGGCTTCCTCCAACTTGCCGGTTTTATGAGTTTAAACTTATTCCGTCATATAGATTCACATTTAGAATTATGGCAAAGTTTATTAAATTCTGATTATAACAAAGCCGATCATACTATTAAATTTTATGATGAGTATTTAGCGGGTATGGATATGTCGGCAGAGTTTTACTTACAAACTATAGATGAAGTATTCCAACAATTTTCGTTAGCAAGAGGTAAATTAGTTTCTGAGAAGCGTCCGATTGATTTAAAACATATTACTAAATGTGCTTTACTTGGTATTGAAGGAGAATTAGATGATATTGCAGCGGTAGGGCAAACAAAAGCTGCTTTAAAACTTTGTTCAAATATACCTGAATCAATGAAAAGATACCATTTACAAAAAGGGGCAGGGCATTACGGTATATTTAGCGGAAGTAAATTTAAACAGTTTATAGTACCCATTATCAAAGATTTTATCTATGATTTTGATAAAACTAATTTCAAGCAATCTAAACTTAAGGCAGTATAAAAATAGTTATTGCAAGGAAATTACGTAAGTAATTGATAAAGCAAGGGTAACCCTCCCATTTTTAATCGCAATAGAGAGTAGAAAGTTAAGTTGCGAGAGCTAATTTTTGTATTGGTGTTATACCGCCAATAGCCATATTAGCTGTAGAAGTCAAGATTTAATCTCACAGACATTATAAAAATTATATCTGAATGT
>NZ_MXAX01000267.1:0-3476 GCF_019249195.1 Rickettsia sp. TH2014
AATTACTACGTAATTCTTCTCGTAATGACGGAAAAGCAGGTCCACGCAACAATGCCCACTCGCAATAACGATTATTGAGCCATGCAACAAAGCCTTTAGTCGCGGCTTTGTTGCGTGGCTCAATTTCGTTTCTGTCCATCCCGCGAACTTGTAGCGGGATCCAGTTAAAAATACTAAAATTATTAGTATTTTTATTGTGTTTTGGATACCATGGTCAAGTCACGGTATGACACCGAACGGATTTTTCGGTTCACACGGGTGATACCTCCTCGCAATGACGGAAAAACCGCTCCATGTCGGGCGATGTTAAGCCATTCAATAAAATCTAAATATTTCTTAGCATTATTTTACTTAATTCAAAATTCAAGTGTGAGAAGTTTATCTCTTCAAACCCTTTTCTTGGAATAATAATCATTGCGAATTTTATAGCATTAAGCTTAGAATCGCTAACAATAATTCTAATCAGATGTCTTATACGCCTTTTAATTTTGTTGCGAACCACAGCTTTTTTATTTAGCTTTTTGCTAACTTTGATTCCTAAAAAGGTGTTATATTTTGATTCAAGGAAGATTTTTGGAAGTTTTTTGGCTATTACCAAAATAAAATATCTCTCATGGAACTTCTTTCCAAGCTTATTTATAAGATCAAATTCTTTTTGATTTTTTAAAGAGGTAATAGACAATTTGATAAGTCAGATTATTTTAAACAGATAATTTATGTCTACCTTTAGCACGACGTTTTCTTAAAATTGCTCTTCCGGTTGGAGTAGCCATTCTAGATCTAAAGCCATGTCTTCTTTTTCTAACTAAATTGCTAGGTTGAAATGTACGTTTCATAATATTTATACCGAACGAAAATTAATTACTTGTAACAAAATAAATGTCATTGCGAGGAAAAACTGTAAGTTTTGACGAAGCAATCTCAGGGTTTTATACTATTTCATGAGATTGCCACGCTTCTTTCAGTCGCTCGCAATGACGTTTACTATTTATACTTAAATATGTGTTTTTGCTTGCTCTACGATACTTGCGAATCCATCACTGTTATTGACGGCAAGTTCTGCAAGTACTTTACGATCTATATCGATTTCTGCTTTTTTAAGAGCTCCCATAAATTGAGAGTAAACAAGCCCATGCTTCCTTGCTGCCGCATTTATTCTTTGAATCCATAACCCTCTGAAATCACGCTTACGATTTCTACGGTCTCTGTAAGCATATTGAAGGGCTTTTTCTACTTTTTCAATGGCTACTCTAAAACAGCTATTAGCTCTACCTCTATAGCCTTTGGCTAATTTGAGGATTTTTTTATGTCGATTTTTGGAAATTTTTCCTGATTTTGCACGTGTCATTGCTGTGGCTCCTAATTAAATTAATTTATACCGTATGGTAGAAAATATTTTTTAATATTATATCCGTCTTGAGGACACAGTATTGTAGTTCCTCTAAGGTTACGAATTTGAGCTTTAGTACGACGACGCATAAAATGTTTTTTACCTGCTTGAGATGCGATAACCTTACCGGTAGCAGTAAGTTTAAAACGCTTTTTTACAGCAGATTTTGTTTTTAATTTAGGCATGATTATTCCTTTAAATTGGTATTTACTAAGATTTAAACTGTAATTAGGCATACCAAAGCCACGTACAGATAGAAAACTAGATAATAGTTTTTTTTATTAGTTATTGCAAGATTTTTTTATAAAAATGTATTATAATGTGCTTAACCAATAAATAAATTATTAAAAAATGTTTGGACAAAATCCTAAAAGAAACATATTAAGCGGTGACGGTACTAAGCTAGAGGTACAGTCCATTTTTAAGACTATACAAGGGGAGGGTATTTTTGTAGGTTACCCCGCCATCTTTATTAGGCTTGGAGGGTGTAATCTTGCTTGTAATTTTTGCGATACGGAGTTTGAAGATTTTGAGTTAGTAGATATAGCCGAGATTTTAAATAAAATAGAAAGTTTAGCATTAAATTCTAAAAATGAAAAATCAATTAATTTGGTAGTAATAACCGGCGGCGAGCCGATGCGTCAACCTATAGAATTATTATGTCAGAAGTTATTAGCCCGAGATTTTAAGGTTCAAATAGAGACTAACGGTACGTTATATCGCTCTTTGCCGAATGAAGTGTCTATAATTTGTTCGCCGAAAGCCGGTAAAAACGGTTATAGTAAAATAAGGGAAGATTTATTACCTAAAATTAGTGCAGTGAAATTTATTGTTGCTAAAAATATTTTAGAATATAGCATCATACCGGAAATAGGGCAAACCTCTTATAATATACCGGTTTTTATTCAGCCTATGGATCAAAACGACCAAAGACTTAATGCCGAAAATAATGAGTTAGTAGTAAAATTAGTCCTAGAAAGCGGTGCTAGGTTATCGTTGCAGACTCATAAATTTTTAGGTATTGAGTGAGATACTCGTTTAATTTGAAAAACTAGCATCGTCGTTTTATATTTTTTGTTCCTCACGTAGCTTATCTACGCTGCGGTCAAAAAATATAAAACGCCTTGCTCTCCTCCAAATTAAACCTCGTCTCTCTGAAAATTATTAGTTAAGTTATATAGTATCCTAAAAGTACTTGAATTTTATATTAATTGAAGCTATTATAATCTTTTTTAAGTTTAAAGTGTTGAAATAATGAGCGAAATATTAGAACTCGAAGCGAAATCCCGCACGGAATTCGGTACGGGAGCGGCAAGAGCATTAAGAAGAGAAGGGTGTGTTCCGGCTATTGTTTACGGAGCGGGTAAAACCCCTGTTAGTATTGCTTTGGAAGAAAAGGAAATAACTAAATATTATAGAAAGCCGGCATTTATCTCTCAGTTAATTAATTTAACGATCGATAAGAAAAAATATAAAGTATTACCGAAAGCGGTGGAATTACATCCCGTTACGGATATAGTTCGCCATGTTGATTTTGTCTTTTTAGAAGAGAAAACTCAAAAAATGGAAGTACCTGTAGTATATGAAGGGAAAGAAAGAGCTTTAGGCGTTAAAAGAGGCGGATATTTTAATATAGTAAAAAGAAGAGTTACTTTATTATGTGATGTTAATAACATCCCAAGAAACGTAACTATCGACGTTACTAATATGCCTATTGCTACTTCGCTAAAATCCTCAAAAATAGAATTACCGAAAGGATGTAGTTTTACTACTAAAAAAGAATTTATTCTTGCAACTATTATAGGACGTAGAGGAGCAAAAACTGAAGCTGAAGGTGAACAACAAGCCGTTGAAGCAGGGTAGTAAGATAATTCTCACGATAAGGACTTGCTTAGATACTTAAATCGTCATTGTGAGCGGGCAAGATACCAAAACCGTCATTCCTGCAAGACCTTGTTGCGTAGATATAAAAAAAAGTAGCTGCGAACTAAGAAAAGTAGTAAATCGACAAAAAACTTAACCACAAGTGTGTATGTCAAAGCTACAAAAAGTTTGCAACTGGAAAGAATATAACAGAAGTTTAAAG
>NZ_MXAX01000268.1:0-1401 GCF_019249195.1 Rickettsia sp. TH2014
TGTAAGATTAAATCTTGACTTCTACAGCGACCAAACTTAATACCTTTAGTTTTTGCCTCTAACCTGC
The DNA here is from genome assembly GCF_019249195.1 of Rickettsia sp. TH2014. Lineage (NCBI taxonomy): Bacteria > Pseudomonadati > Pseudomonadota > Alphaproteobacteria > Rickettsiales > Rickettsiaceae > Rickettsia > Rickettsia sp. TH2014. The sequence goes on from NZ_MXAX01000268.1 coordinate 68, forward strand.
CTTCATTAGTTCTTTCAAGTATCCTTACTCTCTCGGCTTCTGCTATTGCACTAAGAATCGTAATAACCATTTTTCCCGTATTGCCTTCTGTGCTAATGCCAACATCAAGAAAACGCACAGCTACACCTATATTAGCAAACTGATTAACTAAGTTAATCATATCGGCAGTATCTCTGCCTAAACGATCTAACTTGGTAATCAATATTACATCCCCTTCTTCTACCTTATGTAATAAATTATTTAATCCCGCTCTGTCTAAGTTACTACCCGTTGCTTTATCATGGAATATTCTTGATTCTTTTACCCCAGCATCTTTTAAACGTTTTATCTGCAGGTCTAAAAGTTGCTGATTGGTTGATACCCTAGCATAGCCAAATAATCTCATACTGCTTCTAATATATTGTCTATTATATCGATTAGTAGACAACGATGTCTACTAATAACGTTTTTGCGATTTAATATACAGTATATTAGATGCTATTTTAACTGTCTACTAATTTATAACTTCGTAGACAAGTGAAACCCAGACTGATATCAGTTTTTTTGTAAAAGAGCAGTACATCTCATTTCAATGCTTTCAGTCTAAACATACGCATACAATGTAATCCATTATATTAATTGTCATGATCACCTAATAGTGGTTCTTGGTACTCATGAGAGAGAACATCTATAGGGTCACTATAACCTATATTACGTGTCATATCTATACCTAAAGCTTTGTAGACCTCGGGTCCTGCTTTCAAATTAGTAACATCGGATACTGCGTAAAATAAAGCACTATTATTCGACGTAGTTTGTGTAAATGAATATGCTGAATCAATTGTAATATTTTGCAATTCTGTCTCTTCTTGTTGATGCGAAGATAAGTTTTCAGTATGCTTTTTACCTTTTATAGAACTAATACAATATCCTATACCCACACCAACTAATCCTACTGTTGTTGCAGCAGCTGTTAAAATACTCCAAACAGGTATTTTAGCTCCTAAAATATCTATTTCCTGTATTAACCAATTATTATCTTCACTCACACAATCTTGTGAATAATTTATAGTTGTTGGTAATTCAGTAGTAGTGGGAGTAGGAATTTGAGAAATAGCCCACTGTCTTAGTGATGCTATTACCGATTCCGGAGAACAATTTTGAAGACCTAAAAACTCAACTATATCATTTAAAGCTAATGTATCGTATGATTCATTGCTTTTAGTAATATTATATTCTTGACCCATAATATTCATAGTACCATTTACTATCTTTGATGGTTCTAATATAAAGTGGCTCTCCCCATCATCTTGTTTTATCACATCTATAAGTGTATGTGTGTTATCGCAAACAAT
>NZ_MXAX01000269.1:0-14415 GCF_019249195.1 Rickettsia sp. TH2014
ATTACTTCGTAATTCTTCTCGCAATGACGATTTAACAAAATTGTTGTAACTACACTATTACTTTTGATAAATCAGCAAGTCAACTAACGGTGTTTAGATCTTGTTTATAATATACTCCGAGTAAATGAAGAGTCGGTATACGAAGGTCAATTTCAAAAAGAGCAAGGAGTCTGCAAGGCGAGGAACGCAGCGTATACTTAATACGTGAGTACCACAGAACTTGCTAGACGACGACGCCAATTTTTGAAATTCACCAAGTATAACAAACCTTTTTAACAGCTTCTATTACATCACTCTCGCTCGGCAGAGCTAATTTTTCTAAATTAACGGCATAAGGAAGCGGTACGTCTTTACCGCTGACGATATCTATCGGTGCATCTAAATAATCAAATGCTTCTTTCATAACTATAGAGGCTATACTTGCTCCAACGCCGGCAAAAAACCACCCTTCTTCAACTATAACTAAACGATTAGTTTTTTTCACCGATTCTATTATTGTCTCAGTATCAAGAGGCTTGATAGTACGCAGGTCAATAACCTCACAATCAATATTATCGTTCTGCAAAATATTTGCAGCATCTAGGGCAAGTTTTACTTGAATCGAGAAAGTTACTATAGTGACACTACTACCTTCTCTTAAAATTTTTGCCTGACCAAAAGGTATAGGCTCAATTGTTTCCGGTACGTCAAAACTATGACCGTATAAAATTTCATTTTCTAAAAAAATAACGGGATTATCGTCCCTAATAGCCGTAAGCATAAGTCCTTTATGATCTTCGGCACTATAAGGGGCTACTACTTTTAACCCTGGGACATGAGAATAACAAGCTGTATAATTTTGGCTATGTTGTGCTGCTACTCTACTTGCCGCTCCGTTTGGTCCTCTAAATACTATCGGACATTTGACCTGCCCACCTGACATGTAATGCGTTTTTGCAGCTGAATTTACTATATGATCAAAGGCTTGCATAGCAAAGTTAAAGGTCATAAACTCCACAATCGGACGAAGTCCTGCAAAAGCTGCTCCGACTGCAAGCCCTGCAAACCCATATTCCGTTATCGGCGTGTCAATGACTCTCTTAGGACCAAACTGCTCTAGTAATCCTTGAGTTACCTTATAAGCTCCTTGATATTCTGCAACTTCCTCGCCTATGATAAAAACCTTGTCGTCTCTTACCATCTCTTCTTGCATCGCATCACGCAATGCTTCACGTACCGTTATTTGCATTTTTCTTTTTTATTTTGATTAAATTAATCGTCATTGCGAGTAGCCGTAGGCTGCGCGGCAATCTCATGAAATAATAACAAATTCCTGAGATTGCCACGTCACTTTGCTCTTCGCAATGACGTTTTTTTAAGCCTTAACAATACACCTCAGTATACAACTCCCCCTCATCAGGCAGTGGTGAGTTTTCTGAAAATTCTACTGCTTCTTTTACAATTTCTTTTACCGACTGCTCTATTTCTTTTAAATCCGCTTCAGTTGCATATTTATTATCGAGTATCGTTTTTCTTATTATCACTAGCGGATCGCGCTCTTTATATTGCTCAACTTCTTCTTTACTACGATATTTTGCCGGATCGGACATCGAGTGTCCACGATAGCGATAAGTCTTTACCTCTAATATCAGCGGAAAGCTATTTTCTCTAACATACTCGGCTGCTTGTTTAGCTCCATTATACATTTCTTCAAAATCCATACCGTCTAGCTGAAATCCTTTAATTCCAAACGATTCCCCTTTCTTATATAAATCACGCATAAAGGTAGAACGTGCTACAGACGTCCCCATCGAATATTCGTTATTTTCAATAATATAAACTACAGGTAAACCCCATAAAGCAGCCATATTAAAGGCTTCATATACTTGACCTTGATTAACCGCACCATCACCTAAAAAAGTAAAACAAATATTATTCGTACCATTATATTTCTCAGCAAAAGCAAGCCCTGTGCCTATAGGCACTTGAGCTCCGACTATACCGTGTCCACCGTAAAATTTACTCGGTATGTCAAATAAATGCATCGAACCACCCTTACCTTTCGAGCAGCCTGTAGCTCGCCCCATAAGCTCGGCAAGAACATGTTTAGGCTCTGTTCCCGCTAAAATAATATGAGCATGGTCACGATAGCTAGTAATTGTACTATCGCCTTTTTGTTTAACCATATCTACCGCAGAAATTACTGCTTCTTGTCCTATATATAAATGACAAAAACCGCCTATTTCTCCCATACCGTATAACTGCCCGCATTTCTCTTCAAAACGACGCAGTAGAAGCACATCTTTAAAGCTTTTTATATATTCTTTCTTTGTCGGCTTATATTTTTTTGGTTTTATATCCACTAATTACTCCTTATAATCTTAAACGTCGTTGCGAGAAAGTGTTGCCCGCATGAATACCAAAGTCGTCATTGCGAGGGGCGGAAGCGACGCGGCGCTCTCAGGCATTTATCTTACTTCATGAGATTGCCGCGTCGATGCTACGCATATCCTCGCAATGACGATTCAGTATCCACGCACTAACGTTCGCTCGCAATGACGCTTTTTAATGTCACAAAATACGGTACATGATCCGAAGGTGGCGGCCAATCTCGTGCTTCCGATAGCAAATTCATAGCAAATAATGTATCTTTTAAATTATCGCTAACCCAAATATGATCAAGCCTTCTACCTCTGTTAGATTTTTTCCAATCTATATTTCTATAGCTCCACCAAGTATAGAATTTTTCATCAAACGGAACAAAATGTCTACTACTGTCAATAAAACCTAACGAGTTTTGTAGCTCTACCAATAATGAGCGTTCAATATCGGTATGGCTGATAACATTTCGTAGCTGCTTACTAGACCATACATCATGTTCTAGCGGTGCAATATTCAAGTCCCCAACAATGATAATTTTATCGTTTTTAGTACGGTTAGTAGTTAACCATTCCTGCATTAATCTTATATATTCCAGCTTATGCTTAAATTTTAAGTTTACCTCTATATCAGGTATATCACCACCGGCAGGAACATAAAAATTATGTATTTCTATATCATTAACTATAGCTGCTATATGCCTTTTATCGCTATTATATAATTCCAAAGAAAAAACATTATTCAAAGGAAATTTTGAAATAACAGCAACACCGTTATATGTTTTCTGCCCTGAATATATTACATGTTCATAGCCTATATTTTTAATAACTTCAAGAGGAAATAGCGAATCATCTACTTTTGTTTCTTGAAGTAAAATAATATCCGGTTGATGCTCATGTGCTAACTTTCTTAATAAATCGATCCGCAGACGCAATGAATTAATATTCCAAGTAACTATCTTCATTAGACTTGTTGTATAACCTCCTTCTAAAGGTAATTTGTATGTCAATCCGGTACTCGCATCCTCACGTACTAAATGTACGCTGCGGTGCTGCGTTCCGTGTTTCCTTCAAATTTCTCTTTATAAGATAGGTTATACAACAAGTCTATTTAATTCTTTATAGCTGCCCCTATTATTGCATCTCTGAAATAAATTATTCCAAGTTGATTTAAAGGATTTTTCATGTCAATTTTATCTTTTTCTTCTTCAGGAATTTTAATCATAGTATTACTAAGTATAGCAAAATAAAGATTATCAGGCAAAACATACCCTGCTTCACTTTGTATCCCAAGGGCTTTTCCAGTATAATGAATCATTAAATGCTTAGAATCAAGATCCGTAAGAAAAATACCGTAACCCATATAAGACTTACGCCCTTCTATATCTTTTGCTAAAAAATATTTAGTAGTCATAAGTTTATATGACTTTTTAGAAAGAATTTTCCCCTCATTTAATGCCCTATACCATTTAACTAGATCGTTTGGTGTTGATATTATACCACCGTCAGCAAAAGGAACTGCTAAAAAATCAGCAGTTACAGGAGTAAATATAGGTTTATTACTATTATTAGGAGTTAAAAAATACCTTACCGGATAATTAGAACTAATAACGTTTTTCTGAATTCTAGCAGCTTCACTATATGAAGCAAAACTAGTAGATTTCATGTTAAGAGGTTTAAAAAATTCATCATAAAAAAAGTTAGCTAAATCTTTTTTAGCCACCTTTTCGATAATCATACCGAGTATAACAAAATTAGTATTACTATATTTAAATTTTTTCCCTATAGATATTTCTAAAGGTTTAGAAGAAACAAATTGTAATATTTTCTTGTGAATCTCTTTCTTAGGCGTATTTAAATCATGTTTAACAAAACTAAAATATTCAGCAATACCACTACTATGCGTTAATAAATTATGGATAGATATTTTATACGCCCAATCCGGTACTTTTCTACCCCACATTTCCGGATCAAGATATTTATAGATTTTATCGTGAATATTTAATAATTCCTGTTCTTGTAATTTTAAAATTCCTGCTGCTGTAAAAGGCTTTGTAGCAGAAGCAATAGGCATCATTTCATTAGCTTTTAATTGCTCACCGTTTAAAGCAAAGATTCCTTTAGCACCGGTTAATAAAGGTTTATAATCATCGGCAAACATAAAAACAGCATTTAAAAATCTATTACTTATATATCCTTTTTCTGCTTCATTGATTCTTTGCTGTATATCTGCAAAACAATCAATACTATTAGTAATTAAAAAAAGCAGCAATAAAAAATATCTACGAATCATAACTTCAACACTCCACAAACTTATCAGTAAACGTCTTACATAACGCAGCTAATAAAGAGGAATTTGAAGGAGACACGGAACGCAGAACCGCAGCGTACACTTGGTACGCGAGGATTCGAGTACCGGATCGGCGTACAAATTACCTTTAGGAGCAAGTTATGTAAGACGTTTAGTAAAATAAAACGGTAATTTTGCTTCTAAATTAATCTCTTTACCAAAAATCTTTTCAGATAAACATATATTATTAGCATGCAAGAACATATATTTACTATACGGCATTATTTCGTTATTACCATATTTATCATCCCCAACTATCGGGCAACCTAATAATTTAGCATGTAACCTTAATTGATGCATTCTACCTGTAACCGGTGTAAATTCAATTAAAAATAAGTTATTATCAAGTGATTTAAGTAATTTATAATAAGTAATGGTAAGTTTACCATTTTCACTATAAATATCAGTAATTTTAGGTGTACTTCTCTTACTCTTCTCTATATTACTTCTAACTTCTCCTACATTTTTAATTGGCTTTCCATAGGTTACGGCAAAATATGTTTTTACAACCAATTTTTCTTTAAAAGCATCATGAAGTTTTACACTACTTAAATAATTTTTGGCTATTAAGAGCAAACCGCTTGTTTCTTTATCTAACCTATGTACTAGCTTAAAATCAGCACCTTTATAATTCAAATATTTTAATGCAGAGTCAATAGATAAATTTATTTTACTGCCACCTTGAGTAGCAAGACCTGCAGGTTTATTTATAGCTATTAAATTATCATCTTCATATATCAGATAATCGGTAGTAATTTTCTTCGCTAGTTTAATTTCAGCATCGGTAAAAACTAATTTTTCGGGTTGCTTAACAGGTAAATTAAACTTATCGTTAATAAAAATTTTATCGCCGCCCTTTACTCTTAAACTCGCTTCTGCTTTCTGAGAATTAACGGTAATTTGTTTTTGACGTAATGCTTTCTCTATTACTCCTTGAGTCAATAACGGATATAGACGTTTTAAATATTTATCTAATCTAGAAGAAACAGGAGTATTGACATCGATGATCATTTAGAGCTTTTTATTATGTTGTTGCATGGCTTGGTTTCCCGTCATTGCGAGAAGAATTACGTAGTAATTCAACGAAGCAATCCAGTTAGAAATTCTGATTTACAGAATTTTTTTATTATTTTTTCTAGATTATCACGTCGCTTCACTCCTCGCAATGACGACTAGATATCTACGCGGGAATGACATAAAACAATCCACGTAGCAATGCCGACTTAACCACAGTAATATTTTAACTAGTTTTTATTAAAAAATAGCACCAAATTATTATAGATAAAAGGATTATAGCAAAAAGCTGATGTATAGAGGCAATTATTATAGGTACGGAATATAAAAGAGTAATTATTCCGGTAGATATCTGCATCAATAATGCAATCATTAGAAAATACGCTATCTTATTTAATTTCGGATGTTCTATTTTTAACAAACAAACCGCCAAAACCGTAACAATCACAAATACGCTATAGCCGCCTAAGCGATGTATGAATTGTATAAAAACCGGATCATGCAAATTTGCAAGATTAAAGAAATTATCTTTTATCTCCATCGGGATAAAACTATCACCCATTAGCGGAAAACTATTATATATCAGCCCTGCATCAAGCCCTGCAACCATCGCCCCTAAAAAAATTTGCACATATATTACAGTAATAGCAATACCGGAAAATATTAATGGTAATTTTAAATCTGTTTGTGACGGTATTAACAAAATATCACAACGATTTTTTATTAATTGATAAAAAAGTATGTGATAAATAATTACGGCAATAATTAAATGAAAAGCAAGCCGAAAATGACTAACGGACGGGCTACTCAACAACCCGCTTTTAACCATATACCACCCCATAAAGCCTTGTACGCAAAATAATAGCAAAGCAATTATATAAAGTAGTATGTCACGATTTTTTATAACATCTTTAAAATAAAAATATATTAAAGGTACAATATATATTAAAGCTGTAATTCTACCGAGTAACCGATGTATAAACTCTAACAGATAAATAAACTTAAACTGCGATAAAGTCATTCTATAATTAATGGAGTTATATTCAGGAAAAGCTTTATATTTAGCAAATTCCGCTTGCCAGCTTTCAAAACTAAAAGGCGGCAAAATACCGGTTACCGGATGCCACTCAACTATAGATAAACCAGAACCTGTAAGCCTTGTTATCCCCCCTATAACAATCATCGCTATGACTATTATACAACTTATAAACAACCATTTTGTAATTAAACTCTTCTGCACTTTTATTTTAAGTTTATGTTTTTATTTTGTTGCATTGTTAGCGGGCATTGCTGCGTGGACACCACCCCGTCATTGCGAGCAGCCGTAGGCTGCGTGGCAATCTCAGGATTTTGGCATGAGATTGCTCGTCAATTACTTCGTAATTTCCTCGCAATGACGAACCACCGGCTAAATCAGGACTCTACATTCTTCTCCGTATCTTCGGCAGTATTAGCAGGACGTTTCATATTTGATTTTTTATTACGATATCTACGTTTTGTCTTTTTTGGAACAGCTTGCGCTTCTTCTAAGCCGGCATTACTTTCTGCAACTTTCACCTCTTCCACAACGCTTACAGTTTGCTCTACCGATTCTTTTACCTCTAAACTCTCATCTTTTACTTCATTAGCAATATTATTACTATTATTAGCTGTTTTCCATTTATGTTTATTTTTGCGTAACTGTTCTTTTTTCGGCTCTTCTTCAGTATAATCGGCACTATGATTCTGAATTACCGGCTTAACAGGATTAACATTATTATTATTTTTCTTCAACAGCTTCACTTTTTCAATCGAATAACTATCTGATGTAGCATTAGGATCGGAATAAAAATTAAGCTTTATATTATATTTTTCTTCAATAAATTTTATCTCAGCACGTTTATTATTAAGTAGATAAATAACTGAAACGATATTGGTAAAAACATTTATTACATCAATTCTTTCTTCAAAAATTTCATTCTCTATAGTACGTAAAATTAACATAGCATTAGCGTCGCTCGCTCTAATGACTCCTTTACCGTTGCAATGAGAACAAATTGCTGAATTAGTTTCTAAGAAAGAAGAGCGTAATCTCTGCCTTGAGAATTCAAGTAGTCCAAACTGACTAATATTACCGGTTTGTATACGAGCACGGTCACGACTTAAAAACTCTTTAAAGGATCGTTCAATAATTTTACGATTCTTAGCTTCGCTCATGTCTATAAAATCAACAACTATCAAACCTGATAGATCTCTAAGCTTTATTTGCTTCGCTACTTCTTTGGCTGCTTCTAAATTAGTTTTTAGTGCTGTTTCTTCGATATTTTTTTCAGAAGTTGATTTACCGGAATTTACGTCAATCGAAATAAGAGCTTCTGTAGGATTAATAACAATATATCCCCCTGAAGGTAGTGTCACGACAGGCTGATATAATTTAACTAATTGCTCTTCTACTTGAAACTTAGTAAATATAGGAGTTTTATTTTTATGTTCTTTAAGTTTTGAAAGCTCTGAAGGTAATAAATCCTGCATAAATTTTGAAGCATCTTCATAAGCCTCTTGTCCTTGAATTACTACCTCTTTAACATTGTGATCGCACATATCACGTATGGTTTTACGTATTATACTATCTTCTTCATGAATAAAACACGGAGCCGGAAATTTAATAGTACTTTTACGAATTTTATTCCATAACCTTGCTAAATAATTATAGTCCTTCTTCAAATCTAAGGCACTACTTCCTTTACCAGCGGTTCTAACAATGACGCTGTAAGCATTTTTGTCACCGCTTACTATTTTATTTAAAATATCTTTCAGTCTTTTTCTTTCTTCCCCGTTTGATATTTTACGTGATATGCCGTTTTGCGATCCTTTATTAGGCATTAAAACACAATATTTACCAGCCAAGGATATATAAGTAGTAAAAGCGGCACATTTATTTCCTCGTTCTTCTTTAGTAACCTGTACTAATAATATTTGGTTTTTTCTTATTACGTCCTGAACTTTATATTGTTTATATTGCAGAACGTTCTGCTCAATACCGCTTTGAATAATTTCAATATCGTCAGCCGCTTCTAAATTAAGTTCTGATTGGAATTTACTCTCTACTAAATCTTCTATAGTTTTTAGGTCAATTTCTTCACTATCAACCAAAGAATCATATATAGCAGCCGGTTTCTCTTTATCATCCTCAACCGTAATATTTGAAAGAGCTATTTCAGGAAAAGCATTAACCGGAAAATTTCTCTCTGAGACAGGCAAATTGTAATAGTTAGGATGGATTTCACTAAACGGTAAAAATCCACTTTTATCCATTCCGTATTCTATAAAAACAGCTTGTAGCGATGGTTCTATTCTTGTGACTTTTGCTAAATAAATATTACCTTTATTTTGTTGTCTTACAGTTGTTTGAAATTCAATATCTTCTATATTGTTGCTTTGTCCTAATAAAACTACTCTTGTTTCGCTTGGAAAATTAGCATCAATTATAATCTTTTTATTCATTTATCTTGCTCACTAACTTGAAGAACAAATAATTAATATAATGCTTGTATCTTAAGAAAAATCATTGTTTATCTTGTATTAATTTATTTAAATAGATAATTTATCTATGATTAAAGAGCAAAAATGAAATTCTAGATAAACTTCAAATAACACCTCTTTAAAATACTAAAAAATATATTATTATTTTTCTTACATTAAAATATTTTCATATTATTTAATTCATTAATTTTTTTAAAATTAAACAATAATTATATACAAATTATAAATAAGACTACCATACTTGATTAAAAGCTGATAATCTAATAACTATCCATATATACTTAAATAATGGAATTACAAATCTCTTTAATTTTTAAGATAATAATCTTAATCATTATAATTATGAGTTATATACCATGTATTTATGTTTAGCAAACACTTAATTTATGACTTTAAAAAACGATTACAAAACTATTTTTTTCTCGCTTCTGGGAATATTTATTTTTTCCTGTATTAATGCTATAAATTTTTATAATTTTAAAATCTTTTTACTGATAAATAAAAATCTAGGTGGAGAACAAATAAATCATATAAATCAAACTAAATTTATAGGTTCGATAATCGCAGGTTTTGCCTTAACACAATTAATTAATAGATTAAGTAATAAAAAAATTATTTTAATTAGCTTATCTTTATTAATTATTTGTACAATAAACCTCATTTTATTAAATAATTATACTCTAATTAAAATTAATTTTATTTTAATTAATTTTGGAACATTTTCATATTTCACTTCTATAACATTAGATATTATTGAGAGTAGCAAAAAAAAGAAATATTTTTTTTTAGCTTGTATAATGTTGTTATGGGCGGGTGGAAACTTAATGGTAGATTTATTGAATCCATTTATAAAACCGACAAATAATACTATAGTAATTTGTGCATTGTTATATTGTATCAATATACTAACCGAATTTCTGCATTATAATCCCACATCTCATAAATTAAATCTAAATTCAAAATTCTCATCCTTAATAAAAAATGTCGAATTACAATTATTGACAGGCTTCGTAGTTGCTTATGTCACCTTAGATATATTATGGTATTATGAAGCTTTTGCATTAAAGAAAGAATTAGCATTAATTAATTTAAGACTCATACTAAAATATATTTTCCTAGCAATATGTTTTTCTATAATTCCTATATGCTACATATTAAGCAAAGTAAATAAATATTTGGCTAATTTATCACTAACTATAATGCTACTCGTCTGTTTTATTTTACTATCGCTTCATGGAACTAGTAAAAACCTTAATATATTATATATAATACTAATCGGTAGTTGTTTAGGATCTATTTATATTTGCAATATTTTAATACTAATTGATAAATTTAGAGATTACGAACTTAGAACAGCTTTATTTTCGTATTTTTCAATGTGCAGCATCGGTATATATGCCGGAGCTTTATCATCTCATGCACCTTACGACACCATTAACGGCAGTGATTTCTTATTTTCCGTTTTTGCCGTAGTCGGTAGTTTTGTAGCTTATCATTTTTGGTATTTTATTAAGTATAAATTATACAAATTCTAAATTTAGCTGTACTACATAGACGAAGATCAATTTCAAAAAGAGCAAGGAGTCCACAAGGCGAGGATCGCAGTGTATACTTAATACGTGAGAACCGAAGCTCTTGTAGGACGAGGTAGCCAATTTTTGAAATTCATCGAGTATATGTGTAATATTTTGTAACATAATATAGCTTGTACAATTCGGCATTAAATACTAATATTTAAATATATTTTATAGCCTCGCATGCAGCAAAGTACATTATTAAAACCGGTTAGTTGTTACGGAATCGGCGTTCACTCAGGGAAACGTACTCAGTTAACTATAGAACCTGCTAAAGAAAATACCGGAATTATATTCATTAGAACCGATATATCTTCTGAAAAGAATTATATTGAAGCTAGCTATTTCAATGTTTCCGATACCTTGTTATCTACCACTATAAGTAATGAATATAAAGTTCAAATTTCAACAATTGAACATTTGATGGCAGCACTTTGGGGATGCAGCATTGATAATGCAATTATTAAAATTGATGGTCCTGAAGTACCAATTATGGACGGCAGTAGTAAACCTTTTGTGTTTATGATTGAGTGTGCAGGAAAAAAAGTACAAAATGCTCCTAAAAAATATCTAAAAATTTTAAAAGATATAAAAGTAGTTCACAAAGATTGTGAATTATACTGCGCTCCTTACGACCACATGACGGTGGATTTAACTATAGATTTTGCTAGCAAAGCTATAGGAAGACAAAATCTAACCTTTTCCAAACAAGAATCTTTCAATCAAAATATTGCAGACGCCCGAACTTTCGGCTTTACGAAAGAGCTCGATTATTTACAAAGTAAAGGACTTGCTCAAGGTGCTTCATTTGAGAATGCTATAGGAATAGATGAGCAGGATAAAATCTTAAACCCAAACGGCTTACGTTATGAAGATGAATTTGTTCGCCATAAATTATTAGATTTATTCGGTGATTTATATACCAGCGGTACTAGCGTTGTAAGTTCAATTAAAGGATATAAAACCAGCCACGCTCTTAATAATGAATTATTGCATAGAATATTTAGCGATACTACCTCTTACACATTTGTAACTAGTAGTGAGTTATAATAATCATTTCATATTGTTAAATTTCGCTTTCTTTTTTGCATCCTTTTTAAATTTTCACTTTTTGCCCTTTTTATTTCAGCATTATTAACTTTATCTTTATCCATAGCTTTAGTTAACGGACTATATCCTTCGGCTTTACTAGGATTTTCATAAAATGGATTCATTACATTTTTAATATCTTTAACATAACTCTCTTTTCTATTATCCATTGTTATTTTATTTTCTTTAAAAAATTCTTCTAAACCGTTTCTTTTTATTTCAAAATTAAAATGACCTCTTATTTCTCGAAATTTTTGTATTTTTTGGTCTTTATTCATACTCCAATAATTCTTATCCGTTATTAATTGTTTTAAAGCCAATGTTTGTAATACTTGATTCTTAGTATAATTCTCTAATTGTTCTAAATTTTCATATATAGGAGTGTCTTGTTTTTTATATTCTTCATTTATATTTAATTTAAATATTGCTTTTATTTCTATTTTTTCCTTTTCATTAAGACCGTCGATAATTAATGATGCGGTCGTAACTACACCGTAACCCGTAGCTTTTAATATGTCAAGCACATTACCGTTAGCACCTTTAATAATAGAGGTAGCCAAACTTGCGGCTCCACCTAAATTATTTCCAAATATTCGTCCTGTACTTTTCAATTTATTTACATTTAACTCATACTTATCTTGAGTAGTATCCTTACCTATCGTTTGCGGCGTATATAATTCATTTTTCAAAATATCTTTTAAACTCGGTTCTAATGATAATATATAATCTTGCTGACTTTTAGCATTTCTGTTATGTACTAATAAATTATTCTCTTTATGAAGTTTACGCAAACCATGCACGTTCAAAGTCTCGTTTATAGCTTGAATTCCTACGCTAATTCCTGAAACAACAGCTACAGCTATAATTATCGGTGATATAGGAGTAAAAAGTCCGGAAACTGCAATTGCTATAGAAGCTACGGAAACTGCATAACTTAAACTATTGCTAAATAATATTTTACCGATTTTACTTTGTCTAAAACTAGTCCAATAAGATTTTAACTTATTAAATATTTTTCTAATCCTTGATTTTTTTGAATCAGACATTTATTTTTCTCTCCAAAGAATAAATATTTGTATAAATTTTTCTTTTATTTATTTAATTAACTTCTCTTACAACTTAAATTATAGTATAAATTCTAATAAAAAAAACAAAATAAATGTCTGGAAAAGAATTAAATAAAATTGTTGCAGCCATCTTATTTGCTAGTTTAATTGCGATGATGGTTGGATTTGTTGCAAATATATTATATAAACCCACTCTAGAGTTACAGCATCGCGGCTACAGCGTTGTGGTTCAAGAATCATCAGAAAATCAAAATACTGCCGCATTAGAGCAGGCACCGGTAAATATACCGGAATTAATGAAGACTGCTAACGCCGATAACGGTCGTGAAATAGCCAAGAAATGTTTAATGTGTCATTCTCTTGATAAAGACGGCCCAAATAAACTAGGACCGCATCTTTGGGATGTAGCAGGCAGACCAAAAGCAAGCATAGCAGACTATAAATATTCTCCTGCTCTATCAAAACTCGGCGGCGTATGGGATGATGATAGTTTATTTGCTTTCTTACATAAACCAAGTAGCTATGCACCAAGAACCAAAATGTCCTTTGCTGGTATCTCAAAACCACAAGACATAGCTGACGTAATATTATTTTTAAAAACTTATGTTCATGATAAATAATTACTTCACCGAAATATGGTTAATAATCGGCATAATTTGTGTAGTCGTTGAATTCTTTGCAGTTCCAAACATTGGATTCTTATTCTTTGGGCTTGGAGCATTATCAAATACTCTTGTAGTATATAACTATCCTCTAGTTGGCTTAACAAACCAAATAACATTTTTTGGTATATTATCGCTTATTTGGTTTTGCATATTATATTATCCTCTTAAAAAATATGTTTATAATAAAACTGATAAGACAGAAAACTACTCGGATATGATAGGCAAAACGGTAGAGGTTTATAGTTCTGCCGTCTCTTCTGATAGTATAGGACAAGTAAGATGGTCCGGTGCTATTATGAATGCTTACCTTGCTCCAAATGAAATCGATGCAAAAACAGGCGACCGACTTTTTATTGTCGAGGTTAAAGGGAATATATTAATCTGCTCTAAACATAGACCTGCTCATCACTAAATATACTCTTATTTTCCTATCTATTAATATTTTACTAATAAGTACTTAAAAGATTAACTATTATCTTGCAAAAATAAAATTTTTGTGTATAATTTACAATATAAGCAATGAATATAATTCTTTAGTTATAATGAATTAGTGCTCCTTATAACTATCATAAATATATTTTTATCTTATTTCAATTGCTTAATTTTTGCTAAAAATTTTAATGATTTATTTAAGGTAATAATATATGCAAAAAATTGTTCTCCAAGGACAGAAAATAACAAACTTACCAAACCAAGAAACTTTAGCAAAAATTTATAAAGAAGATGAGATAAAATGTAGAAGTCAAGATTTAATCTTACAGACATTATAAAAATTAT
>NZ_MXAX01000270.1:0-4041 GCF_019249195.1 Rickettsia sp. TH2014
GCGTAACTGCAATATGGAGGCATGACCAATACCTAGTTATTTTGACAAGGCATTATATATTATTTTACTTTTTAGTAAAGTAATTATTAATATTTCTTAATTATTTAGTAAATTGTTTTTTAATATTAATTTTGTTGCATGGATCAGAAAACGCATTTTATGTCATACCGTGACTTGAGTGGCGTTGTTGCATGGCTCGATTTTCCTCCTGTCATCCCGTGAATAAATTACGAGATGACATCGAGCTTTTTATTATTATCTCTCTTTAGTTAGCAATGCCTATCCACCGAATTGCTCTTTAATAATTCTATCTTCCAGCGTATGGTTTTTATTAAAGAGTAGTTTGATAGGTTTATCCTTAGTAGATTTAACGGTAACATTCGTGATATTATTAAACTCCTGAAAGTCGGCAGTAGCATTTACCGGTCGTTTATTTGTATTAAGTATTTCAAATTTAATTGTAGCAGATGAAAGCAGTAAAGCACCGTGCCATCTACGAGGTCTAAAAGAGCAGATAGGGGTTAGGCATAACATGTTTGAATCAAGCGGTAAAATAGGACCGCCGGCAGATAAATTGTAAGCACTACTTCCGGCAGGCGTTGCAACTAAAGCTCCGTCTGCTACTAATTCGCTCATTCTCTCTATTCCGTTTACGTCTATTCTAAATTTAGCAGCTTGATTAGTTTTACGAAATATCGATACTTCGTTAATAGCAAGTGCGGTATATATTTGACCGCTTATATCTTCAGCTTGCATAAGAAGAGGATTTAGAATAGAAACTGTGCTTTCATGTATATTTTGTAATAAATGCTTGGTATCTAAAGGATTCATTAAAAAGCCGAGACTTCCTAAATTAACTCCATAAAAAGGGATATTAAGATTCATATAGCGGTGAATATTATGTAGTAATTCTCCATCGCCGCCTATTACGATAATTGCTTCTGCTTCCTCTATTTTACAATAATTATAGAGTTTTTTTATTTCCTCTATAATAGCTAGATGTTTGGAATTTTGGTTATAAATTAATGTTATTTTATTTATATTCATTATATGAATTTCTTTTTTAATGTATAGACGCTTAACTAATAATAAGTTATAAGAATAAAGTAATAAAATAAATATTAAGTTAAATTATGTCATCATTCAACATCAAAAATCATAAAAATGATCTGCTATTTGTACCGCTAGGAGGATCTAATGAAATAGGTATGAATCTTAATCTTTACCATTATAAAGGTAAATGGTTAATGATTGATTGCGGTAGCGGTTTTGCCGATGACTACTTACCTGGTGTTGATATGATAATTGCCGATAGTAGCTTTATAGAGAAATATAAAAAAGATATAGTAGGTCTGATTTTAACTCATGCTCATGAGGATCATTTAGGCGGTGTCCAATATTTATGGAATAGCCTTAAATGTCCTATTTATACTACTACTTTCACAGCAAATTTTTTAAAAATTCGTTTAAATGAATATGATTTTGCTAAAAATATAAAAATTCACGAAGTAAAACCGGGTAGTAAAATAAATCTAGAGCCTTTTTCTTTAGAAATGGTGCCGCTCACTCACTCGGCTCCTGAAATGCAAGCAATTATGATTCGTACGGATGCAGGTAATATTTTACATACGGGAGATTGGAAATTTGATAATGACCCGGTACTTGGTAAAAAAGCCGATGAGGAGCTTTTAAAGTCTTATGGAGATGAAGGGGTTCTTGCACTTGTTTGTGATTCAACTAACGTATTTAATAAAGGAAGCTCAGGTTCTGAAGGAGATGTTAGAAAAAGTTTAGTAGATATCATAGCCGGCTGCCCTCAAATGGTTGTAGTTTCAACCTTTGCCTCTAATTTAGCACGGCTTGATACGATAATTCATGCAGCAGGGCTTGCAGGTAGAAAAGTAATTTTAACAGGTAGAAGTTTGCATCGTATGATGCTTGCTGCTCAAGAAAGCGGCTATTTCAAAGATATTGCTCCTCTAATTAGTGAACGTGATGTTAGTAGATTTAGAAGAGAAGAATTATTAGTAATTGCTACCGGTTGTCAAGGTGAACCGCTCGCTGCAACTGCAAAATTGGCTAGTAATGCTCATCAGTCAATAAGACTTGCTCCTAAGGATACAATGATTTTTTCTTCAAAAATTATTCCCGGCAATGAAAAGAAAATATTTAGGTTATTTAATATATTTGTTAAAGCCGGTGTAGAAGTTATTACCGAGCGAGATCATTTTGTCCATGTATCAGGTCATCCATCTATTGATGAGCTACAGAAAATGTACTCTCTCATTAGACCGAATATTTGTATTCCCGTTCACGGCGAGCCGGTACATATTCATGAACATGTTAAGCTTGCTAAGAAAAACGGCATAAAACAGGCAGTAGAGGTTGAAAACGGTAGTGTAGTATTGCTTGAACCTAATAATGCGAAAGTAATTTCAAAGGTAGAAAACGGCTATTTAGCTGTAGATGGTAATTATTTACTGTCCGTCGAATCTCCGATTTTCAAAGCTAGAAGACGTATGCGTGAGTCGGGTATCGTGGTAGCGTCAGTAGTAATTAATAAAAAAGGGCTGCTTGCTGCAAACCCAATGCTGTCTATGCCTGGTCTGCTTGATCCGAAAGAGGATATGGCATTAGTTAACCTCATTAAAAATGATATTAAAGAACTTGTTACTATTCAAAATAAACAGGCTAAAAAAGCATTGTCGGATGAACAAGTAATCGAAGCAATAAAAGGAACAATCCGTAAAACCTTGAAACAGGAAATAAATAAGTCACCTGTAATAATAGTAAATCTTGAGAAAGCTGTGGAGTAGAGGAGTTGTAGATCGTTTTTTCCGTCATTGCGAAGAAAAATTGAAAATTTTGACGAAGCAATCTCAGGATATTTGACGAGATTGCCGCGTCGTTGCTAAAGCAACTCCTCGCAATGACGATTTGTGTATTGCGGGGTGACAAAGAAATAAGCACATGAATAAATTTAAAAATATTGCGGTTTATGGAGGAGGGAGTTATGGTACTAGTCTTGCTTCTTTAGCAGCACAAAACTGTAATAACGTTACTTTATTTTTACGAGATGAGGAAATAGCAAAAGAAATTTTACATAACAAAACTAATGTAAAATATTTAGGGGATATTAAATTACCCGCTCATTTACAGGTTACTACAAACTTAAGTGTAATTAAGGATTTTGAACTAATTATTATTGCAGTGCCGTCTTATACTTTTGATGACTCAATAAAATTATTAAAAACTCACGGCATTTCTCAAGACAATACTCTTCTAATCGCAACAAAAGGCTTTGCTCGTAACCCTACCGAATTATTTTCAGATAGGTTAAAAACTCTATTACCGCATAGCACTACAGTGTTTTTTGCGGGTCCGAATCTAGCGAAAGAACTAGCTAAAAATTTACCGGCTTCAGCAAGTATTGCAGGTGTAGATATAGATATAGCAAATAAGATAGCTTATAATCTAGGTTCAAAAAATTTTACTACTAATGTGACAAGCGATATTGTGACCTTACAAGTAGCAGGAGCTTTAAAAAATATTTTTGCTATTAAAAGCGGAATTGATTTAGCAAAGAAGCAGGGTGAGAATGCAAGAGCAACGCTTATAGTATCCGCCTTAAAAGAAATTGCTACTTTATCTAAGGCTTTGGGTAGTAAAAGGACGGATATTTTACTAGAAGCTGGGGTAGTAGGTGATTTAGTGCTTACCTGTTACTCTTTAGGCTCACGTAATACAAAATTCGGTTATGAGCTTGGGATTAGTAGCGATAAAAAGAAATTTTTACAGGAATATAAAGAGTTAGTAGAGGGAAGAGAAGCATTAAAATTAGTTTTGGATTTGATAAAAAAATATAATTTACATATGCCTATAATTTCCGAAGTGGCTTCGTGTATACTCGTTTAATTTGAAAAATAGATAGACGAAGATCAACTTCAAAAAGAGCAAGGAGTCTATAAGTCGAGGAGCGAAGCGTATACTAATACGTGAGCACCACAGATCTTATATGTAGAAGTCAAGATTTAATCTTAC
>NZ_MXAX01000271.1:0-1822 GCF_019249195.1 Rickettsia sp. TH2014
GCATAACTGCAATATGGAGGCATGACCCAACAAAATATATTGTTGCTAAAACATATTGAGCAGAATATATTAGAACTTTATAAATTAAATTATTTGCATGTTTAAAACTTTAACACAAAATTTAACGAAGATTTTTGATAAACTAGTTAGCTCAGGCATTTTGACGGAAGCTCAAATAGATGCTGCTATGCGGGATATAAGAGTAGCTCTTTTAGAGTCGGATGTTGCATTACCGGTGATAAAAGATTTTATAGCGGAAGTTAAACAAAAGGCACTTGGACAGGAGGTTATTAAATCCGTTTCACCGGGGCAGATGATAATTAAAATTATTCATGAAGAGATGATAAATCTCTTAGCTTCAAGCGAAAGTGAGACAAAGCTAAATTTAAATTCAAAGCCGCCGGTAAATTTCCTAATGGTAGGGTTGCAAGGGAGCGGTAAAACTACGGCGAGCAGTAAGCTTGCTTTACGACTTAAAAATCAAAATAAAAAAGTTTTGCTTGTTTCTTTGGATACTTACAGACCGGCCGCACAAGAGCAACTTGCTATACTTGCAAACTCAGTACAGATTAATTCATTACCTATTGTGCAAGGTGAGAAACCTCTTGATATTGTCAAAAGAGCTATTGCCGAGGCTAAAATTTCTGCTTATGACGTCGTAATTTATGATACGGCAGGTCGTACACAAATTGATAAAGAGATGATGGAGGAAGCTCTTGCAATAAAAAAGATAGTGGAACCTACGGAAACTTTGTTAGTAATTGATAGTATGACAGGGCAGGATGCGGTAGTTACGGCAAGCAGTTTTAATGAAAAGCTAGAGATTTCAGGATTGATTTTATCTAGAATTGATGGCGATTCCAAGGGCGGTGCAGCACTCAGTGTAAAATATATTACTAAAAAGCCGATTAAATTTTTAAGTAGCGGTGAGAAATTAACAGATTTAGAAGAATTCGATGCTGAACGTTTAGCTTCTCGAATACTTGATATGGGTGATATTATCTCTTTTGTTGAAAAAGCAGCTAGTATCGTTGATAGAGAAGAAGCCGAAAAAACGGCAGCTAAATTGAAAAAAGGTAAGTTTGATTTAAATGATTATCTTCAGCAAATGAGAAGCATAAAAAAAATGGGAGGTTTTGGAAGTATACTTAGCATGTTACCGGGTAGCGGTAAAATTATGGACCAAATAGATCAATCAAAATTAAATAGTAAAATAATTGAACATCAAGAAGCAATTATTTTATCTATGACGCTGAAAGAACGTAAGAATCCTGACATCATTAATGCTTCTCGTAGAAAACGTATAGCTGCTGGAGCAGGGACTACAGTACAAAAGGTAAATATTTTGCTAAAGCAATATAAGCAAATAAGTGAGATGATGAAAAAAGCCAGTAAAATGAACCCTAAAAACCTATTACGTAGCGGAATTGGAAAATTGTTTTCGTAAAACGGCATTATTGCATGGATACCTGCACCGTCATTGCGAGCAACTTTTGGTGTTGTTGTGTGGCTAGTTCATGTCATTCCAGCTAGGCGTTGATGCGTGGATACTATAAAACCGTCATTGTGAGGAGGCGTTGTTGCGTGAACCGGTAAATGCTCTTTATGTCATTCCCGCGAAGCGGGAATCCAGAAAAAAAGTATAAATACAGCAARTTTTTGAAATTAAAAGCTCGATTTATCTCGCTTTATGCTGGATTCCCGTCTACGCGGGAATGACATCGGTATCCACACAACAATGTCTTGCGAGGAGGAAAGCGACGTGGCAATCCAGAAAAAGTAATAAAAAATGCTAATAATTTTAGTATTTTTAACTGGATCC
>NZ_MXAX01000272.1:0-1075 GCF_019249195.1 Rickettsia sp. TH2014
TCCCTGAATGCGTTAAACTCGTCTGCAATACTGTAAGTAGCAACAGCATCATCTACATACTCCTTACCCTCTTGACTCATGACATGTGTAATACTCTTCGATTGAGCCGCTATCTCATCCGCAAATCTTGCATACATCAGTTTTCTAATCTCTGCTGTATCTAGTAATGGCGTAGATTTTGCTTCTGCTATATTCAAAGGATTCAGAATGATAGCCTTAAATTTATCTTGAATTAACGGCTTACTTGACTGACTTGGTAGTGCCTTTAAAAAGCTAAACTCATCGCCTGCATCCTCTACATATCCTTTACTTTGACTGCAATATTTAAGCCCACTGTTAATACTTGAAAGTAATGAATTAGGCACATTTCTTGCTACATTAAATATTTGTTTTGCTGTTCTTGCTATTTTAAACATTACGTTGCTCCTTTTGGTTGTTTGTTAGTTTTTAATTTACTATGTTTCATGTTCTTCAAACTGAAGCCTTAATTACCTTTCTCTTGTGTAACTAAAACTATATGAGAGGGGCTATGCTAGCCCCCTCATACTCCCCCGCTATATCTGTAAAAGAAAAAGGGGGAAGGCGTAAAATAAGATAAACATCACTAATACCCTCTCTGTCTAATTATTCGTATGCATATTTATCTCATAAATCCAAAACTATAATTATCTCCTACTTTTAATCCTGCATATTGCTTATGATGACTACATGGCTCTATTGCTTTGTGAGCCACAACATTCAATTGCATCTCTTGATTCCCGTTTTCTACACCCTTAAATCCCGCAAGCATATTATGTTTATGGTATATTCTTTCTGAAGCCCCATAAGCAGACACCGCTTTTTGTAAAGCCTCAAGCCCTTCAGTCCCATTACCAACAGCGTAATAACTACTGGCAAGGCCATAGTAATATGCTCCCTCCCATGGCTTTAACTTTATTGCTGCCCTAAAACTTGCTAATGCCTCCTCATATCTCTTAAGCTTATGAAGCGTATTACCTTTGTAATAATGAAGACTTGCATTTCTTGGCTCTCCCATCAAAAGCATCCCAAATATCTGCAAAGCTTTCTCATATTT
>NZ_MXAX01000273.1:0-3966 GCF_019249195.1 Rickettsia sp. TH2014
AACTGCAATACGGAGGCACGACCAATTTTTATTCTCAAAATTTAGATAGCTTGGTTTTTCCATAACTTATGATATATTTATAATTAATAATTTATAACTACAATTTCAATATAAGTAAATAAATCTGAAGCTTGTAAAGCTAAGTAAGTATTTTACATAAACTTTAATTTAAAAATGTATGATTAAGAAAATAGTACAAAATACGAAAACTTTGCATGTACGCCCTAATGGAAGATCAGCGGATTACATAACTCCTAACTTTATATATGGCTGTGCAGGAGGTTGTAGAAATAGTTATTGTTATGCAATGCGTCACAACTATGAAACATTATATATAAATGAAAATATAGATCAAATACTTGACGTATTAGATAAACATGTAGCAAGTTTACCGACTAAAATTTCCAATCAAACAGATTCTAAATATTGGACATATGATATAGGTTGTTCTACCGATGTAAGTCTGCATTGGAAACACACTAATTGGTTAAAGATATTTAATTTCTTTAAAGAACATCCGCATGCTAAAGCAACTTTTGCTACTAAATATGTTAATCATAAACTACTTAATTTTAATCCTGAAGGCACAATAAGGATTAGATTTAGTTTGGTGCCGGCAAGGATAAGTAAGATATTAGAGCCAAAAACGAGTCCGATTATCGAGAGAATAAAAGCGGTGAATATTTTTATTGAAGCAGGTTACGAAGTTCATCTAAACTTTTCTCCTATTATTGCTTATGAAGGCTGGCTTACCGAATATACAAAGTTATTTGAAGATTTAGATCAATACATAAACAACCAATATAAACCGTTTATAAAAGCGGAATGTATATTTTTAACACATAACGAAAAGCAGCATGAAAGAAATATTGCCTCAAATAGATTAGAGAGTGAAGCCTTAATTTGGCAACCAAATATACAGGAAAATAAAGTAAGCGAATATGGAGGCAAGGCTGTACGTTATAAAGCCGGTATTAAGAGTAATTTTATCAAACGATGGGGTATGTTGCATGACAGGTTACTCCCTTGGAATCAAATCCGATATATCTTCTAACCCTTCTTATTTAAAAATTACAGTTATAAATAAAAAATCACTTGCATGAAAATAAACCTATGATATGTTTCTTCACGTTGAGTTTCAATTTTATCTTCCATAAAAATAACCCAATACTATTATCCCTCAGCTAATAGTGGATATAGTGCTAGTTGAGGACAAAAGTAAAAATATAAAAAACAAGTAAAATATCGAATAAGCAAAAAATCGTTTAGCTTGTTTGTTATCATAGGTGTCATAGAATAAAGAACCGGAATAATATAGAAATACTAACCCAAGAATACCGGAAGTTATTAAATATATAAAATTATTCATTCCGATAAAAAAAGGCATTAACGAAACAATAAATAAAAGGGTGCTGTAAATTAGAATTTGTTTCTTAGTATATAAATTCCCTTTTACTGCAGGCATCATCGGTACTCTACAGTTTTTATAATCATCGTTACAGAATAAAGCAAGAGCCCATGAATGCGGTGGCGTCCAAATAAAAATAATCAAAAATAATATAATCGACTCTAGAGATATAGTATTGCTTACCGCTGCATAACCTATCACAGGAGGTAATGCTCCCGATACTCCGCCAATAACGATATTTTGTATAGAACGACGCTTTAACCAAATAGTATAAATACAGATATAATAAAAAATAGTGAATAGCAGTAAAAAGGACGCAAGTAGATTAACGCATAAAGCCATAAAAAATACTGCAAAAAATCCCGTTATCAAACCAAAAGATAAAGCCTCATCAGATTCTATAGCACCTCTGACAATAGGTCTTTTTTGAGTACGTTTCATTAAGCTATCGATATCTCTATCGTACCACATATTAATTGCTCCTGCACTACCCGCCCCAAGAGCTATGCAAACAACTGCAATACCGGCAATAAAAGGATGCACGGAATAAGGAGCAAGCCATATACCTACAAAACCTGTAAAAATCACAAGCGACATCACACGTGGTTTCATAAGTAAAATATAGTCTTTAACAGTACTCTGTGGATGATTGATTTTATCTAAATTGATTGGTGTTACTAAAGAACTCATATGAAATATTTTTTAATTAAATATAAAAAGTTTTAGGGTAAAAATCAATGATTGACTTTGATATAAGAAATGTATATATTTTCTTGTAATTCAAATATAAAGTTAAGGATATTATCAGTGACAAAAGTTGTTCGTTCTAAATATAAAGCTAGTAGAAGACTTGGAGTAAGTCTATGGGGTGATAGCAAGGATGCTTTCAATACACGAAATTATCGTCCAGGACAGCATGGACAGAATACCATGATTAAAACTTCAGATTATGGTTTACATTTAAAAGCTAAGCAAAGATTAAAATGCCATTACGGTCGTGTCACTGAAAAACAATTTAGAAATATTTTTGCACTTGCTCAAAAAATGAAAGGTAATACTGGTGAAAACTTCATTGGGTTACTTGAAAGCAGACTTGATACAGTTGTTTATAGAATGAATATAGCTCCAACTATTTTTGCTGCAAGACAATTAGTTTCACACGGGCATATTAAATTAAACGGTAAGAAAGCCGATATAGCAAGCATACGACTAAAGGAAGGTGATGTTATAGAAGTCAAAGAATCCGTAAAACAAATACCGCTTATCCAAGAATCTGTTTCAAAACAAGGTCAAACAATACCAGGCTATTTATCATTTGATGTACCTTCATTAACCGGTAAATATTTAAGAGTTCCTGCTCTTTCTGATGTTCCATATCCTTTTGAAGCAGAAGTTCATTTAGTAATCGAGTTATATTCTCGTTAATAATTACAAAAAGGCAGGTTTTATTTATCTGCCTTTTTACTTTCTTCCCTACTCCTACATTTTTCCTTTATACTATAACACAACTTATCACCTAATTTGGCAGCGTTTATTAAAGATAGATTAGTTAAGCATTTAACGTCTGAGCTAAGAAGAAAAAACTGTAAATTTTGACGTAGCAAGAATGGATTGACACGCTTCTTTCAGTTGCTCAAAAGATATTGTTGCATGGATCAATTTCACCTCTATCACCCCATGGCTTGACTAGAGTTGTTGCACGGCTCAAAAAAAACGTACGATGTCATTCCCGCGTAGGCGGGAATCCAGAAAAAAAGTATACATACAGAAAATTTTTGAAATTAAGAGCTCGATTTATCTCGCTTTATAGTGGATTCCTGCTTTCGCAGGAATGACATCGGCATCCACGCAACAACGCCTGCTTGCAATGATGATATCTATTTTTAATAAACAATGCTCCATATATAATAATTGTTTCTACTTGCGTATTATTTTTAAGAACATATAATGCCATTTTTTTAATAAAAATTAATAATTATGGCATTCTCTTTTTTATTTCGTAAAAATCTAGTAATAAAATCTTTTTCTAACTTAGGCTATGATATAGATGATATAATATCTACAATCTCATCTAATAAGGTAAATTTTAATAAAAATAATGCTGCTTCTACCTTTTCCAAGAAGTTAGCATATGGAACGCATTTAATAATTAGCGGTATCACTGGTTTTATTGTAAATGGGACAAAAGGAGGTGGTATTTTTGTTTCGGCAACTCTTGCTGATGAAATCTTAATAACCGAAGGGTATTTTCAGAAACATTATCTTACTTCTGCCACATTTAAAGGAAGTTTAATCTACCCTATTACTACAAATCTCATCACGACTTTTCCTAATTATTCAGTACTAATTTATTTAACTTCTACAGCTGTAATATTAAGCTTAACATATTATGGGACTGATTTCTTAAATTATCAGGAAAATTTAAAAGAAATTCAGACAAACTTAACTCCTAATATTAGGGTAATTGACCCTAATAGGTAACCCCCCAAAAACAATCGACAAAAGGAGTAGAATTTTCTAGAAACAAAGGAGGAGATTCTATAAATGACAATATCAAA
>NZ_MXAX01000273.1:4013-4091 GCF_019249195.1 Rickettsia sp. TH2014
GGATGCCTGTAGCGTCTATACTGAGAGAGCACAAAATACCATCAGCGACATTTTATAAATGGAGATCAAAGTATGGTG
>NZ_MXAX01000274.1:0-3026 GCF_019249195.1 Rickettsia sp. TH2014
GTAAGATTAAATCTCAACTATTACATATGATAGTCCATTTTGGTCTAAATTTATGCCATTTATTGTTATTTACTTATCCTGCTCTTAAAACTTTGTGAAATACATTTTCAGTAGACAAACACGTAAAGTTTTTTTATTTATAAATAGTAAACATAATAACTAAGTTTTATGAACAACGACATCCCTACGGATTTATTACCTTCAGAATATGAGTTAGCAAGCTCTAGTAATACTGCGTTGACTCTACTTTTAATGGGAGCAACTTTATTATTCTTGATAGGTTATTGCTGCTACTGTTGTTTTGATAATGAGCGAAAAGATATGGGGCTTGAATTAATCGGTGACCACCACGAACATGATGAATAATATTTTTAAATTATTTCATGGTTCTTAATGTCATTCCTGCGTAGGCAATTATAGTGCTGGATTTTTACTTTATGTCATTCCTGCCTACGCGGGAAAGCATTGTTACGTAGACCGGTAAAACCTACTGTGTCACCCCGTGGCTTGCTAACTAGGTCCATAAAAACAATAAAAAATACTAATAATTTTAGTATTTTTAACTGGATCCCGTGGTCGAGCCACGGGATGAGACAGAGGTGAAACTGATCCACGTAACAATACCTCCTCGCAATGACGATTTGGTACACACAGGCAATACCTAGCCTACAACTTACTCGGATCAAAGCTAAAATTAATCTCTTTCCAGTGATTAAAGCGTGCTAGGTCAAGATTTTCGATAGGGCTTGCCTGCCATACCGCTCTAATTGCATTATCCGCCAAAGCTTCACAAACACTAGTCGGAATATTAGGGCAGATTCTTTCTTTTACCTTTGCCTGCTCAACATTACCTGCTTTATCGAGCGTAATGCTAATAATGACTTTTACCTTATTATTGCCTCTAACCCCTGCAGGCACATTGCTCCAATGTCTTTCAATTTGTCTTTTTATCAAAGATGTTTCACTATCGGAAAGAGGCAGCCCGTCCGTATAAACCCCTTTAGCTTCTTTTGCATTATCAACTTTTTTTGATCTTTGATGCTTAGTGGATTTTACATTATCCCCTTCCGAAGATTGCTCTAAATTCTTCAGTAAAGAATCAAGCTTATCAGTTTTAGGCTCTTTTTTCTTTACCTCTTTTGGTTTCTCTTCAGGTTTTTTAACTACAACTTCCTCTTTTTTCTCTTCGGGCTTCTTCTTTTCTTCTGTTTGTTTTTTTTCCTCTTCTTTAGTCTTTTCTTCCTTTGCTTCTTCTTTCTTCTCAGGTAACGCTTCTTTTGCTTCTTCAGGCTTTGGTTCTTCTATAGGTTTTTTCTCTTCTATTTTTGGCTTTTCTTCTATTGTTTTAGCCTCAAGCTCTTTTGTTTTTTCTTCTTTAGGCGAGTCTTGCGGTTTTTCTTCTTTTGGCTTACTTTGCTCCGACTTTTTAGCATCTTCGTTTTCTATAGGGGCTTCTTTTTGCTTTGTTTGGGTTATGATATTTGGTTTATCGCTAACAGGTAGCATTTCAAAAGTTATAGTTTGCCCTTCCGGTAATTTTTCAAAAAGTGACGGCATACCGAATAGAAAAAAATATAAAAGAAGTAAGTGCAGAACAACAGAGAAGCTAAGGAAAACCGTAAAATTATCCCTATTTTGGTTACTTTTCATTATTTTTAATATTTGAAATAAGAGCTACACAAGAAAAGCCGGCAGCATGAATTTCGGCAACTATCTCTACCACCCGCCCATAAGAGACATTCCTATCACCTCTTACAAAAATTCTAGCATCCTTTTTTTCTTTAGTGATATTTGCAAGCTTGTCGGTTAAATGTGTGCTCTCTATAAGAGATTCAAGCAGGAAAATTTCACCTTTATTATTGATAGTAACGACTAGCGGTTCATCCTGCCCTGAAATCGGACTTGAATTTGTCTCAGGTAAATCCACATTTACTCCTGAAACAAGCATTGGAGAAGTAATCATGAAAATAATTAATAGAACAAGCATCACATCAACGAGCGGAGTAACATTAATTTCACTAACTACCGCTCTTTTACTTTTTCTATTACTTCCGGCAAGCTTTATAGCCATTACATTTTCTCCTGATCAATTGCCTTAGAAAGTATAGAATTTAACTCGCTACTAAAATCTTCAATCTTATTATTTATAAGAGTAATACGGGAAATAAGATAGTTATAAAAAATTACTGCCGGAATAGCTGCAAACAAGCCTATCGCAGTTGCAAGTAGTGCTTCGGCAATCCCTGGGGCTACTACTGCAAGAGAAGTATTTTTTGAAGTAGCAATCGACTGGAAACTGTGCATAATCCCCCAAACCGTACCGAATAACCCTACGAAAGGAGCACTTGACCCAACGGTTGCCAGGAAGCTTAAATTCTTCTCAAGTTTTTCGACTTCCCTATTTTGAGCTAAGTACATTGCACCCGTTATACGCTCTTTATGGTTGTTTTTTGACGCATCAGAAAGCCCTTTAGTATTTAAACTCTTACACTCATCCATAGCCGAGACAAATATCAAAGCTAGCGGATTATTAACCGACCTCTTTATGCTTTCATATAATTGCTCTAATACTCCACCGGACCAAAACACATTTTCAAAATTTTTCATTCTTCGCTGCACTTGTGCTAGCTTAAATATTTTATCCAAAATAATAGTCCACGACCAAATGGAAGCGATAAGCAACATCAGCATAACCGATTTACCGATTATGTCGGAGGAGCTTATTAAAGAAAAAATCGATAAATGATCTTGCGTAACAATTTCTAAGCTATCGCTAATATTATTAATATCCGTACTCATAACTTCCTTGATAAATGATAGACGAAGTTTAATTTGGAAAAAAGCAAGGCATTTTGGAGCTTTTAACCGCAGCGTACATTATTTAGTACGTGAGGATTAAAAGCAAAAAATAACGTAGCCAATTTTTCAAATTAAACGAGTATATAAAATAATATATTCATATTTTACTTTTGTCATTAAATTATGTGAAAAAATTTTGTCATTGCGAGAAAAAATTGAAAATTTTG
>NZ_MXAX01000275.1:0-1969 GCF_019249195.1 Rickettsia sp. TH2014
TAAGATTAAATCTTGACTTCTACATATAATTCAAGCTTGATATACAAAAAATTAATTTTTATTATGTTTTATTTGCAATAATTATTGATTAATGTTAATAATTATCTTACTTTTTATATAAATAAAAGTTAATTATGCCACAATTTAAAATAGGCTTTTTTAAAACACATAAAGATTGTAAAAATATAAAAACTACAACTCAATCAAACTCTAACTATCCACCAAAGAAAAAACTACTGAAACAAAAATTAAGCCTCAAGGTAAAATATATAAATATGATCTCAACCAAGATATTTGGACACCGGATACTGAACTTCTTGGAATAGATTATGATACATAATTATAGATCTAGTATTCTTAACCAGATATATATTATTGTGGACTAACACTAAATTTTGAATTTCAAAAATCTAATTTATGTTTAAAATACCTATAGATAATGTTATTGTATTCATATATCTAATATCTATTCTACTCATTGGTATATATTACCGAGCTAAACATAGTAGTTTTAAGAACTATGCAAATGTCGAAAGTAAAGCGAAAAATAGTAAACTGTTATTAATAGCTACAATATTTGCAAGCTCTGTCGGAGGTGCTACCACTTTCGGTATTATGGAAAAGGTTTTTTTAAGACATGGATATTATGCCTATGCTTTGATGCTTACAATACCTATAGATATATTAATTGCGATCTATATAGTGCCTTTAATTGCCAAACATTACGGAGCTGAAAGCATCGGCGATATCCTGAGTACATATTACGGTAACATCGGTCGTTTTACCGGCGGTGTTAGCTCAGTCATTGTTTCAGTAGGGTTTTTGGCTGCTCAAATAAGCGTAAGTGGCTATATTTTTCAATATATCTTAGAAATAAATTATGTAAATGGAGTAATTTTAAGTTATAGTATAGTACTTATATATACTACAATCGGCGGCTTACAATCTATTGTTTTTACTAATTTACTACAATTTTTGGCAATGATAATCGCTATACCGACCATAACTTTTATCAGTTTAAATAAAATCGGTTTTGTAGATTTTATTGATAACCTACCTACGGAAAATGTAAATTTTGATCAGAGCAACCTACTTTCTTATACGATTGCAGCAACTTTAAGCTTTAGCGTCATGAATCTATATCCTACATTTATTCAAAGAGCTTTAATTAATAACAATCCTACGCAAACAACTAAAGCAATATATGCAAAATCCGCTATATATTTTTTCTTCTTGATTTGCATTACTTTAAACGGTTTAATTGCTTATAAGCTTTATCCAAACCAACCGTCAAATTTAGTATTACCTTATTTAATCAACCAAATTATTCCGCCTTTAATTCAAGGGGTAGTAATGAGCGGACTCTTAGCTGCCGTTATGTCTACTGCCGATTCTGATTTAAACGTTACTTCTATAGCTCTCGTTAAGGACATAATTAACCCTATACTTAAAGTAAAAAATCAGCAAAAATTATTATTAATTGCTCGAATTATTAACATTATAATAGGAAGTTTTGCGATAATTGTAGCCTTAAAATTTAGTAACGTAATTGATTTAGTAGTGTTCTTTACCGGTTTCTGGGGACCAGTAATATTAGTACCGTTAATAACAACGCTTTTCGGTATCAGAACATCTAAAACCGTAATGGTCTTATCATCACTCGGCGGAGCAGCTACTTTTTTAACGTGGGAATATTATTCTTTATCGTTACAATATTTCAACCTTAGAGGGGTGTTTATAGGAACGATGATGAGTCTTATGATATTTATTTTTGGTCGAAACGTCATTGTGAGCAGCCATATGCCCGAACCGTCATTACGAGAAGCGAAGCGACGCGGCAATCTCAATCTCATGAAATAATACTCCTGAGATTGCTTCGTCGAATTACGTTGTAATTCTTCTCGCAAGGCGTTGTTGCGTGG
Source organism: Rickettsia sp. TH2014 (assembly GCF_019249195.1). Classification (NCBI taxonomy): domain Bacteria; kingdom Pseudomonadati; phylum Pseudomonadota; class Alphaproteobacteria; order Rickettsiales; family Rickettsiaceae; genus Rickettsia; species Rickettsia sp. TH2014. The sequence goes on from NZ_MXAX01000275.1 coordinate 1,923, forward strand.
AGATTAAAAAAAGTCAGTATAGCGCTTAGAGTATAAAAATAATTAAA
>NZ_MXAX01000276.1:0-837 GCF_019249195.1 Rickettsia sp. TH2014
AAGATTAAATCTTGACTTCTACAAATAATTCATCATCTTGAGAACAAACTATAATATTACCGTTATATTCCCAATTAATAAAATCTTCTATTTTCTTATTCTCGCCTATTTTTAAAATTATCAAATACCAACAACCATTTATCTTTACTTGCTAGATAGGCTATTAAATCGTTCCTCATCACTGCCATATCTTCTGAAATCACCGGTGATTTTACCTCAATATTAATAGCTTTAGATAATTTGAGTAATTGCTGCTCTATATTTAGATTACAATCAATAAACCAAATTATATTATAGTTATCTTTATTTTCATAAGCGTACATCCTAGCAAGCTGGGTTTTACCCATACCGCTTCCCCCTACTACACTAGATTGCTTGTATTTATTAAGATTTTCTTTTAGCTTTTCTAATTGCGATACATGATTATAAAATAGCTAACCGGTACAACTAAATTAGATATTTGACTTTGAGCAAATATAGTTCCGCTTATTAGAAGTATACTAATCACTAATATATATTTTTTCATAATATTTATTAATTTTAAATTTCTAGCTGTAAAGCTTTATATCTTTTCGACTAAAAGTCAATAAAAATTTGAGGTTAATGAAGATATTGCACTGGGTGAAAAATTAGGTGATGTCATTCTCGCGTAGCATTGTTGCATAGCTCGATTTCACCACTGTCATCCCGTGGCTTGACCTATATACCGAACAATTTTTATTCTATGCCATTTCGCGTGACATTGTAGCGTGGACCTGCTTTTCCGTCATTGCGAGGAAATTACAAAGTAATTGACGAAGCAATCCAGTTAAAAATTCTGATTTACAGAATTTTTTT
>NZ_MXAX01000276.1:899-965 GCF_019249195.1 Rickettsia sp. TH2014
AAAAAAAGTAGCTGCGAACTAAGAAAAGTAGTAAATCGACAAAAAACTTAACCACAAGTGTGTATG
>NZ_MXAX01000277.1:0-2842 GCF_019249195.1 Rickettsia sp. TH2014
CTGTAAGATTAAATCTTGACTTCTACAGTTAAAATACTAATAATATTAGTATTTTTATTATTCTCTTGGATACCGTGGACAAGCCACGGTATGACTATGAGAAAAATAATTTATTTTGTATCTGTACCCTTATTATCTTTAGAATTAGCAGTATTATTTGGAGAGTCGTCTTCTGTAGGTAGTTTAGAGATGGATAGTTTTTGTTTATATTTTTGCTGCTCTGCTAAAAAATTTTGAGCCTCTTTGGAAAGGCTATTATATAATTCGCGTTTCTTCTTATTAATATCGACTATTGCCACTCTATATTTTTGTATTTCCTCCCGCACTTCCGGTTTTATAGTACCGGCGTAAGTAGAAAAATCATCTATAATTTTTTGTGTTGTAGCGTCGTTGGTTTTTGCTGCATCTTTTTTTGAGCCGTCAGAAGTTGTGCTACTGGCAAAGCAGCTTAGACTCAGTAAAATAGCTATTCCAAATATTATTTTTTTTATCATATAAACCTTAAGTCTTATTCTTAATAAGTGGCGTTGTTGCATGGATCGGTTTTCCGTCTGAGCTAAGAAGAATTACGCAGTAATTCGACGAAGCAAGGAAGAAAAAAATCCGATTTACAGAATCTTTTTAATTATTTTTCTGGATTGTCACGTCGCTTCGCTCCTCGCAATGACGACTACGGTATCTACGCAAAAACTTCTTAATAAGTAGACCATTTTTAAGTCTAATAGTCAATGTAAAATATCTATCTTTTCTACTTGTATTTTATTATTAGGCACGTATAACTTTATACTAACAGTTGGAAATAAGTATAAAATTATGAAAAATATACAATATTATAATAATAATTCTCAAGAGTTTTACGATAGAACAATTAACGCCGATTTATCCGATAACTATAAGGCATTTACAAGTTATTTACCTAAAAAGCTCATATTTTAGATGCCGGTTGCGGAGTCGGGCGTGATACAAAATATTTTTTAGGTCTAGGATATCAAGTTACCGCTTTTGACGGTTCAAGCGAAATGGGAAATTAGCCGCAAAAGAAACCGGAATAAACGTACTACACTCAACTTTTCAAGATATCAATTTTAAGGAGTTATTTGACGGTGTTTGGGCCCAAGCAACTCTTTTGCATGTGCCTTATAATGAAACAATCAATGTTTATAAAAAAATTCATGCTGCATTAAAGACGGAAGGGCTTTTTTATACTTCTTATAAGTATGGGTCAGATATAATGCAAGTTAATGATCGGGATTTTTACAATATGAATGAAGATACAATAATGCCTTATTTTGACGGGTTATTTGATATAATAAAAATATGGACAGAAGAAGATAGTAGAAGTAAAGTAGCCCCAAGTAAAGATGGGTTATGGCTAAATTTTATTGTAAAAAAAAAGTAAAGCAATATGATTAGATTAGTTTATTTATTGCTCGCTTTAATAATCAGTTTTAAAATATACGCAAAGGAACATAAAGGCTTAACCTATAATCGTTATGAAAAAGATAAGCATGTTATTCATGTGTTAACTATTGATCCTAAGAATTTTAGGTTAAAATTAGCTAAAGCTCACAATCAGGTTATAGACAGAGAAACAGTAGACGCTATAGCATGCCGCACTAATGCAGTTGCTGCTATTAATGCAGGATCCTTTGAGATTGCAGGTAGCGATGACGGTAGACCTAGCCTTACCTTAATGGTTGACGGCAAGCTATTCAGTCTTAGAAAACAACTACAAAGTTTGTTAATCATAGATCAAAATAATATTCAAATTACCAAGGCTAGTGCAAAAATTTCTGTAGATATAGGCGATAAATCTGTTATTCCAAATCAAGTTAATTATTTTTCAAATCTAAAAGATATTACTTTCTATAATGATGTATGGGCATCTACTACATTAACGCCATATACTAATAAGGAAATCTTGATTGACCAGAATTTGATTATTATGGACATAAGCAATCATGGTGATAATCAAATTCCACAAAAAGGTTTTGTATTATCTTTCCCAAAAGAAGTAAGCTTGCCGATAGTAAATATAAATGATTCCGTAAAGCTAAATTTAGAATTTATCGATAAAGACGGCAAGCCTATAAATTTAAGCAAAACTGCTTCAGTAGTAATCGGCATCCCTGTATTAGTTCAAAACGGTAAAAATATTGTAGATAATCTAAAGCAAAATGATTCGGCTCATGCGCGTACTGCTTTGGGAGTGCGTAATGACAGCACTATAGTTATAGTTGTAGCCGAGCATATTTATAAGCAACACGTAAAAGACCTTAAACTTGTACAAGCTAGATTAATATTGCGGAAAGAAAAAGGAGTAACTTTTGAGAAATTAACGCTCCCCGAAGCTTTAAAGATTCTAGAAAAGCATCTTGTAAATGATACTGTGATAGGGCTAACTAAAACAGAACTTGCAGATTATATGTTAAACCTTGGATGTGAATCGGCAATTAATCTAGATAGTGGTGGTTCTTCCACATTATTTATGGACAGAAAAATTATAAATAATGTTACAGGCGATGAAGATGGAGCTTTAGGCGAACATACTGTGCGTCCCGTATCCGATGCAATAGTTATTATACCAAATAATATAGACTGAATTTATGCGTTTTTTGATTATAATTATAAGTTTATTTCTGACAGAGTCAGCCATAGCAAGAGAATGCTCACTGCCGAATCAGTGGCATAAATTATGTCCTGTCTTAGACTCACGAGTAGAGCAAACTACTCGAAAAATGAAATTACAAGAATCAAGTGCAAAAAGCTTAGAGAAATTTTTAAATGCTACTAATTATAATTTGTAATAGTTGAGATTTAATCTTACATTTAGTAAAATTAA
>NZ_MXAX01000278.1:0-998 GCF_019249195.1 Rickettsia sp. TH2014
TCTAAACTGCAATACGGAGGCACGACCAGTTTTTGTCGCAAGGTTGATGCTTGAAATGCACCGGTCTCGCAGTTAAAAATGAATGAAATTAAGGCGACTTGTTGCTTAATTAAATTATTAATATTTCTTTTTAATTTACTATTTAGAAGAAAAGCTACTTAGTTTAGAGATTTGGTGAAAGGCAATTAATAAAAATTAGTTTTATCGAATCTTTCATTAAACGGCAAAAAGCTTGATTTTATGCTGCATTTGCGGTTTGATATTTTTGTAGAAATACTGAAAAATGAAGAATGGCGCACCCTAAAGGATTCGAACCTCTGACCCACAGATTAGAAATCTGTTGCTCTATCCAGCTGAGCTAAGGGTGCTAAACATTTACGGTAAACTTTATATCAGTTTTAATAGTTTTTTTCAAGTATTCTTTTATTATCATAAATAAATGTGATAAATAACATAATGAATAAATTCTATAATTACAATTCTTCTTCACATCAGGTTTTACTTAATCTTAAAGTAAAGCCTAATTCTAAACAGAATCTAATTAGCGGTTTTGTAATTATCAATAATATCCCATATTTAAAATTATCTATAAAAGCAACACCGGAGCAAGGTAAAGCTAATGAAGAAATCATAAATTATCTAGCAAAAGAATGGAAATTATCACGCAAGGATATAGAAATTATTAAAGGTCATACTCATAGCTTAAAAACGATATTGATAAAAAATATTGACGAAGACTATTTAAATTTAATTATTAATTCCTATATTAAATAAATAAAGTTTTGTTACAAGATGCCAAAATCGTCATTGCGAGCGACTAAAAGCCTTGTTGCATAGATACCAAAACCGTCATTCCTGCAAGACCTTGTTGCGTAGATATAAAAAAAAGTAGCTGCGAACTAAGAAAAGTAGTAAATCGACAAAAAACTTAACCACAAGTGTGTATGTCAAAGCTACAAAAAGTTTGCAACTGGAAAGAATATAACAGAAGTTTAAAG
>NZ_MXAX01000279.1:0-2314 GCF_019249195.1 Rickettsia sp. TH2014
GGTATTGAGATTGATGATGAAGCATTTAAAGCTTTTAAAGCTCAGCAAGTTCCCATGATAGTACTAAGCAGGGAAGTAGATAGTTTGTTTAACGAGGAGGATACTACCCCTCAATATGACTCTATACAAGGAGCTGTATCAATCAAGTACGCTCTAGAGGAATTTGCTACTCGCGGGGATATGAACAAAGAAGCAAAGCAGAGGCTAGCACAATGAAAGTTATAACTATTTCTGTATTAATGCTGTTATGTCTTGCATTGCAAATACTGACTAATGCCGCTTTTGCTCAGTATTTAGATCCTACTGTCGAGACTAATATCAATAAAGTCGATCCATTATTCGAGAGAAGCGTGCCAAATCTAGAAGAGTTTAAAGCAGCAGTGGAACAAGATAAAAAAGTAATAGCAGAGCAAATGGGTCAGAATAAGATGCCTCCCATAGCTGATTCAGGAAAGATCGCACATGAGAGAGCAAAACTAGAAAGCTTAGATGCATTAGAATTAGATAGCATTGCAAGAAGGGAAATGGCAAAAGATCCATTTCACAATGAGATGTTTGTGGATTTAAGTAAACCCGGTATGCAGGCTCATTTAGAGGATGCGAAGAAAATAGCAAAAGGCAGCTCTAAGATGATAGGGAGTATTATAGCAAATCTTAAAGATATAGGAGTGGATTGCAAGACAGTGAAAGGCAATATCGAGAAAGATCCTGAATATTTTATGGAATTTAAGAAAGAAGTGGATAGTAAAGAAAAGGATACTATTTATGACCAGTATTTTTGTGAGAGATTAAGAAATAAATATTCTTGCTCGAGTACTCTTAGCATGAAATGCACGTCGGAGGGTAAGCAATGGGGCGAGTGGCAAGATAGAACTATTGATATAGCAGGGGAAGAAATATGGCGACCTAGTGGCGAGCTGCATATTGCTACTTTTGTCGTATCCTATATTACCTCGCCCGCTAATATTGCGGTGAGACAGCAAGTAAGGGGCATGATTGCACAAAAATTAGGAGTAGATTTTGAACAAATTAATGAAAATATCAGGATTAATCATATACCTAATGAAGAAGCTTACTGGCTTTATAACATACAGGGGGATAGATACCATGTGCAATACCAGTACCGAGATTGGAAGAAGATTTGTACTGCGTGGAGTGAAGTTTGGCATGAGCATTGCAGCTTAAAGAATTAAATAATGATGAAATATAACATGATGATCAAACAATTACTTTATATCTTTTTTATCGGATATTGCATTACATCTACGGCATGTGTAGCTAATGACAGCTTTAAATCAAATTATCCATGTAGAGACATCCAAAAAGAATGCATATCAAGCGGTGTACGGATAATTGACGGATATGAAGTATATAGGGATTGCTGGGAGTATTCAGTTGAGAAAGTGTATGATTATCCAAGCAAGGATGATTGCAGTAAATATTCACATTGTTATTTCGTCTCTACTTTGGAGTGTTTACTTACTGACTCTCTTGGTAATTGCGTAAATAGGAAAGAGGAATATTCCTGTAAAAGATGGGTGCCTATTGCTAAAGAAAGCACAAAAGCAAGAGTAAGACTTCAGGAAAAAGATGGGCAAGAAGGGATAATTTGTGAAGGCATCCCATGTATAGACGGTAACTGCGTAGATCATAGGTTCTTAAGCAACGGCGAGATGATGGACTCTATCTCTAAATTATACGCGGTAAGTCAGATGAAAGCAGGGGATGGTGTCAATATTAGTCTTTTTAAAGGCAGCAGTGATCATTGCAGTAAAAAAGCTACAAGTTACACCAATTGCTGTGCTGCCAGTTTAAAAGGTTGGGGCAGTAATGTTGGGGCAAAATGCAGTAAAAATGAGCAGCTACTTATCGAGAAGAGAAAAAAGAATTTATGTGTTTATGTAGGCAAGGAAAGCAACAAAAAGGTTAGCGTCACAACTCTTGTAAAACACCATTATTGTTGCTTTGGCAATCTGCTTGACAAGGTAGTGCAAGTACAAGCAAGAAAGCAGTTAGGTCTTAGTTTTGGCAGCGGCAAAAATCCGGATTGCCGCGGGTTAACACTTGCAGAAATAGAAAGAATTAACTGGGACGAAATTGATTTTACGGAATTCATTGAGGATTTGAAGGTTAAATTCTTTTCCAAATATAAAATGCCAGGAGGCGATGATTTAAAAGTATAATGGACTGAGAAATCAAGACAAAATTTTGAGCAATTTGCTTGGTAATTTGTAATAGTTGAGATTTAATCTTACATTTAGTAAAATTAAGATAATANNNAATGGAGGATTAGAGATGAATCTAAATCAAAAAA
>NZ_MXAX01000280.1:0-4572 GCF_019249195.1 Rickettsia sp. TH2014
CTTTTCTTAATATCCGTGTAAAAATAACGCCCTATCTCCAACTGCTTATTTACCTCGTTTATTGACTCTAGAATTATAGATATCTCTGAATCATACGGGATAATCTGAGGTTTTATTACTCCTGTTTTTTCTAATCTTTTATATAATTATCTTCTAACCTTAAAGCAGTATGCCCTTTATATTTACCTTTTTTAAAATTATCAAGATATCAGTATTGCTATGGTAACCGTTAGGTAAATCACGTACCCAGTCGCCTCTAGCAAAAGAGCCATACAAAATAATCATAGTAATTTTATCCTGTGCAATATCTAAAATCTGCTGCATTATAAAATTAAGCCTAGCTTGGATCTTAAGAGAACGTTCAGGTAAGGTGGTTTTCATTTAAATCTATATTTTATATTTCTGCTTTTAGCTTTTTTATTTCTTCTATGGATATTCCTGTCATCTCGTGTATTTCTTCTATAGGTATTTTTTAGTTAGCATTTTCTTTATTATTTCAATTTTTCCCTTTTCTATACCTCTTTCTATCCCTTTTTCTATACCCTTTTCCATACCGGCATTAAACTTTTCCTCAAATTTGTCTATTTCATGTTGTATAGCCATTTCAGCTCTAAGGTAATCATCATGCTCTTGGTCCGTCCATTTATATTGCTCTAAACTTGCATATGCCGATAACACAATTTCATTTTTAATCTCTTTTGGCGACTCTTGTTCTTGCGAAGCATATTTTAATAAATGTAACCATTCATCGGCATCATCTTTAAGATCATTTTTTTAAATTTTCCTAGTTCAATAAATACATAAGTTAATGAAAACAAATATTGTTTATGGGTATTGCTTTCTTTTATATGATGATAGCTAACATACGGCAATTCATCAGGCAAAGCTTTTGTTCCTATGATAGAAATTATTACTACCGGCAATAAATCTTTATGTTTCATACCTTTCTTAATTTGACTAACATAGGTATAACAACCGTAAAGCTGCGTTCTATTAAGATAATCTTCCTCCATTTTACGCTGCATTTCGATCATATACCATCTACCGGTTTCATCTTTAACTTTTAGATCGAATAAACTTCTTTTCCCTTCAAGACATAAAGGCAATTGTTCAGTAGTTATATAGCTTAAATCTATGATTCTATCTCCTTTCGATAACCTAAGAAGGGAGTTCAATAAATTTATTAATTTTACTTTATCGCTAAATAATTTTTTAAATGCGACATCATTTGTACCGTCTAAATATCTTTACATAAATAATTATATTTTTAGTAAGTTTGCATATATAGCAAATTAACCTCAGATAGTAAACTACTTTTACAATTTATTATAAGTATTAGACTTCTTGCATAACTTATCTTATAAAGAGGGATCCCCTTGAAAACACGGAAGCACTTGCCACCGCAGCGTATATAAATACATGAGGATGCGTTACCTTCTTGATGTACAAATTACCTTTAGAAGGAGGTTAGGCAAAAAGTCTATTAATACCTATCATTATCATCATATACCCCCCAAATTGCTTTCTTTGAGATCCATCCCGTATAATCTTTACATGTAATTTGGCAGAATTGTCCTTTGCATTTTTTTAAACCGCAGCGAACCTTGGGTATTAATTTTGCTATAACTCGGCTTTTATGGTCTGCGGATTTGGTAAGCTCTATTTCCTTATCGGAGGTAATAACTACTGATCTTTTACCTGATAAAACGCTTGAATGTATCCAACCGCCTTCGCCGTTAATGTCACGTACTTGTCGCCATTGTTCGTACTCTGCAGTTATTTCTACCGGTTCGCCTTTTTTAACAAAAATCCATTCTACGGCAGATTTAGTGGTTGGTCCGCTCCTTGCATTTACTTCATTAGATTTTATTGAAACAAATCTTGGAATAGGTAATTTTTTATTATCGGCGTTAATTGTTGTTGATAATATTATCGTAATTAAAATGATAAAAACTTTAATCATTATCTTCCACTTCAGATAAAGCATCCTCTTTTTTTGCTATTATATAATTACCAAGCCTAAATTGCACTTTTATTCTATTAATTTCCTGCTCGCTAATACCTATATTTTTTAGGACTGTTCCACCGATTTGTAATCCAGTCTCATAACTTTCCGGAATAATAGTTGTGGCACCTAAATCATAAAACTCTCTGGCATTTTTTAAGTTTTTTAACTTAACGATAATCGGTATATCCTGATAATTACCGCTAATTGTTTTAAGCGATTTCTTGATAGTTACTTGATTATTCATAGTAAGTATTATAGCAAATGCTCTTTCCGTACCTAATGCCTTTAGAGTATCGGCTTGCGATACGTCACCTTTAAAAACCGGTAAACCGTTTGAGAGCTCTTCTTTGACTCTATCATCATCTAAATCAAGTATTACGTAACTTATACCCTCCGCTTCCAAAACTCTTGCTACCATTTTACCGGTATTACCAAGTCCGGCAATAATAATATGGTTTGTTAAATCTCTTGCTCCAAGCTCAATCATTTGAGTCGGAGTTTTGCCAAGTCTTTTATCAACTTTCTCGGCAATCTTTTTCCCTAAAGCTGCGAGTAATGGAGTAAGTGCCATAGTAAAAGTAACTACGAGTAATAATATATCGGCAGTACTTTCTTCTAATACTCCACTATCTTTACCTAAACTGAATAATATAAAACCAAACTCTCCACCTTGCGATAATAATAAGCCTGAATAAAAAGCAACTCCTTTATTAAAACCGAATAAAATACAAAAAGCCGTTATGATTAAGGTTTTTATACCTATTAAAGCAATAGATAAAGTAAGAATGTGAGATATTTTTTCATACATTTCTAGTGCGTCGATATTCATACCGACGGTCATGAAAAACAATCCTAAAAATAAACTTTTGAAAGGATAAATACTTTCTTCTGCCTGCAATCTAAATTCGGTTTCTGCAACTAATACTCCGGCAACAAATGCTCCTAGAGCTAAAGACAAACCAAATGTTTCGGTAGCCCAAGCAGCAGAAAGTACTATTAACAAAGTCATCGAAATAGGTAACTCGCTTGCATTATTACTTTCTGATGAAATGAAAGAAAATACAGGACGAAGAAAAACACGACCGACAATAAATATTGTAAGTAAGGCCGTTACGGCTTTTAAGAGCGCAATACCAAGAGCCGCCGCAAGCGAAGCTTTATTACTGTCGGCAAGTAGCGGCACTACCACAAGTAATGGAACTACGGCCAAATCTTGCAGTAACAGAATAGCTAAAGAAACTCTTCCTATTTGCGTTGATTGACTACGATTTTCCTCAATAACCTGCATAACAAGTGCCGTAGATGAAAGGGCAAGACCACCGCCGGTAATAATAGCCGCACTACTATTGCCGTCTATAAGTACCATTGCACCGGCAATTACTATAGCAGTCGTTAAAACTTGCAAACTACCGAGACCAAAGACATATCGTCTCATAGCTTTTAATCGCTCGAAGGATAACTCAAGACCTATTGCAAATAATAGAAATACTACACCAAGTTCACCTAGTAACTTAGTTTGGTCATATGTTACGATTTTTAAACCGTGATCACCTATTGCAGCTCCTGCAATTAAGTAACCAAGTACCGGACTTAATCTAAGACGCTTAAGTATAGCCACGATAAAAACCGCAGTACCGAGTAAAATTATAACGTTAATAAGAATATGATCGTTCATCTTTTCCAAATTTCTTCTAGCTTAAAATGTTCCCGTGCTTCAGGATAAAAAATATTAATTAAAATAGTACCTGCATCTATTAGTACCCACTCTGATTTACCAAACCCCTCAATATTACTATTTATACCGGCATTATTTTTTAATTCTAAAGCTACATATTCAGCGATTGCTCCAACATTTTTAGTCGAACGACCGCTAGCAAATATAATATAATCGGCTAATTTATGTTTTCCTGTTAAATCAATTACCTCGATATCTTCTGCTTTTTTCTCATTCAAACATTCTAAGATAAATAATTTTAATTCTTCAGCTTCTTTTTTCATAATAATTAATAAATGACATAATAATATTAATTATTATATTCATAAGAGTAGAGTTTATCAATGAATGTTTAAAATTCTATAATAAAAATTCATATAAAGCTTTACTTTAACTAAAAAAAACTTTAATTAATATTTAGGCTTTTATATCTAAAAAGTGATAAAATAATGGCAATAACTGCAGAAGAGTTAGAAAAAATACTTAAGGAATCCTTTCCAAACAGTATAATAAAAATTACTGATTTAGTAGGAGATCAAGACCATTATGCCTTAGAAATATCAGATGTTCAATTTAATGGACATTCTTTAATTAATCAACATAAATCAGTAAAAAACGCCCTGTCTGAAATATTAAATAAAAAACTACATGCAATTACCATAAAAACTATCGCAGTTCCTGAAAAATAATTACAAATATTAATATAATAAATCTTGCATAAATTCAACTTATTATTTAATTTAAGTTTCATGCTTACTTGGCATTAGTCAGCAATGTGTTGACTGATATTCTTAAAAGAGTATACTGTAAATTAATCTATCCGGTCATGCCTCCATATTGCAGTTATGCC
>NZ_MXAX01000281.1:0-773 GCF_019249195.1 Rickettsia sp. TH2014
GCAAATAAGTGGACGCCCGCTCAGGACAAAATTACAAATGCAGAAAGCTTTGATCCAAATAAGCATCTAAAGGGCATGATGCATCATCACATATTAGAGGCAGTATACACTTATAAAGATGCTGACGACAAGTTACTAGGGTATGTAGTACGCTTCATCAACAAAAAGGATGGTACAAAACAAACTCTACCTGTCACCTATTGCTACAACGCTGCAAAAGAAGAGCAAGCTTGGCGCTGTAAAGGATTTACTGATAAGGGTGACAAGCCTATCTTTGGCATAGAGAAAGCTACTGTTAGCAGTAAGCCAATATTGATAGTAGAAGGTGAGAAGGCAGCTATAGCTGCATCTAAAATACTACCTGAATATAACGTAGTATCATGGATGGGAGGCAGCAATGCTGCTGATGGAGTCAATTGGAGTCAGCTAAAAGGGCGAGAAGTGATTATATGGGGCGATAATGACAAGGCGGGTTTTAAAGCTGCAGCAGTAATTAAAGATAAGTTAAACAAAGCAAATGATCATATAGGCTTTGTAAGCGTCATTGATCCAAAAAGACTACAATTTGGCGGCAGTACTCACAAAGATTTACTACCTGAGAAATGGGACTTAGCAGATAGATTACCTGATGGTATGACCACCTCAAATATTAAAGAGGCAATAGAAAACGTTAAAGCTGCTCATTTAGATTTAAACCAAATACAGAATGTCATTCGGAACACTAACGCTTCAGATGCTTCTCAGCAGTTAGTGGAGCGTAATATTTGGCAGGA
>NZ_MXAX01000282.1:0-873 GCF_019249195.1 Rickettsia sp. TH2014
ATTGTTTGCGATAACACACATACACTTATAGATGTGATAAAACAAGATGATGGGGAGAGCCACTTTATATTAGAACCATCAAAGATAGTAAATGGTACTATGAATATTATGGGTCAAGAATATAATATTACTAAAAGCAATGAATCATACGATACATTAGCTTTAAATGATATAGTTGAGTTTTTAGGTCTTCAAAATTGTTCTCCGGAATCGGTAATAGCATCACTAAGACAGTGGGCTATTTCTCAAATTCCTACTCCCACTACTACTGAATTACCAACAACTATAAATTATTCACAAGATTGTGTGAGTGAAGATAATAATTGGTTAATACAGGAAATAGATATTTTAGGAGCTAAAATACCTGTTTGGAGTATTTTAACAGCTGCTGCAACAACAGTAGGACTAGTTGGCGTGAGTATAGGATATTGCATAGGCAGGTATATACAAAAGGACGATGCTATTTGTACAGAGTCAGATCAAGAGGAGATTGCCATTACGTCATTAATTGGATGTCCTTCAGAAGAAATTGTCTAACTTTATAGGCATATTAGTTGTGTTCTCGTATATATTGCCAGTCAGACTCATACTTTAAAATACACTATTTACTGTTGTAAATTATTTTAGTGATGAGCAATGGTGATGTATGTGATATATTTTCCTGGTATAAATTACTGGATAAAAGTCTTAACAGATGGTCTAGAACTGGAAGTGATATATTAGAGCACCTAATCCACTAAGCTATGCAAAAAAATACCTTGCATTGTTCAGGCATTATTTGTATATATTACCATGAAATATGATAACCATATTTCATGGTAATATATACAAATGGAGTCACATATAATGAGTTTAACAAATATAAAGTGTCTA
>NZ_MXAX01000283.1:0-18754 GCF_019249195.1 Rickettsia sp. TH2014
AGCTGAAATATGTTCTGAATACCTGCAACAAAACATCCGCCATATTTTCTACTTTCTGCAAGAGCCGTATTTAAGCTATTGATTTTACCAAGAGCAGGCAGCTCGTCCATAATAAACCAAAGATTCTCTACTGCGCTTCCTATATCTCTACTCATTAATGACTTTAAAGCCACACTAATCCACGCAGATAATAAAGGGCTAAGTGTTGCTCTCTGACTAGGAAGAGATGTTAAAAATAACCAGCTTTTATTTTCTTCGTCATTACACCACTGTCTAATTGAGAAATTCCCTTGACTTGCTAGATGCTTTAAAGATGCAATATTCTTACTAAGCGTTGCTTGCACGCCAGTAGATGTTTCAGGAGCTGAGTTATTAATCATACCTGCGACCGCAGTATGCTCAAAAGCTTTAGCAAATTCTGAGTTACTTGAATATGTAGTAATTCGGAGTAATTCTTTTAAATCTCTGCTTACTGCATATTTCTTTAAAGCTTCTGCAAGTACCAATTCAGCGGTTCTATCAAAGAAGCTGTTTCTGCCCATGCCATTATTGCTAGAAAAGTGACTTGCAAGATCGTCAAAATCTTCTGTATCTACTATATCATTCCAAGGTAGCCAATTAGAGGTTCGCGAGTCAAAAGGATTCAGGATGATATCGCCATTACTTGGATCATAGAATTTATTAACATATGATCCTGTCATATCAACAATGATAGCTTTTTCATTATTGCTTCGTATTTGAGGCAATAACTCATTTAGCATATTGGTTTTACCAGTACCAGTAGTTCCAGTAATTAGTATGTGTTGTCTTTCACTATTCTTTACTATCGGAAGTCCTGCAAACTTAATGTTAGATGCTACTTTTTCTTTGGTTAGGATTTTGGTAAGCTCAGAAGCCTCAACATATTCCATGCCTCTTAATTTCTGACTGCCTATTGTTTTGATGCCTCTATACCAAAAAAAAAGATGGTAATGCCAAACATGGTTAAGGCAAAAACGCAAAATACTTCAAATGCAGCAGAGCCGGCAAGCCAAGAACCAAAATCTGCAATATTGCTACCATATTTTGTTACATACCAAAACTTATGAATGAATCCTTCGGCAGAGCGGTATATCCATTCCTGTCTTTTTACATCATAGAATGTTATACCGATCTGTGAGATATCATAGAAGTACTGTCCTATAGCAAGCTTTAGCTGTGCGTAGCATTCTATGATATAATAATATAGGCTTAAGATATTGATTTTTTGAAGGATTCTGAATATTAACCACATACACGCCGCAGTAAGACCCACTGTTAGTGCATTAGTGATGCCTTGCGTAAGCATCCTAATCTGATGTGCAAAGATTTGTGCACCTCTAGTGAATCTACCTTGCTCTTGTATGTTCATTTTGTAGGACTCTTAGTACTTAAGTATAAGTGCTTTATGAGTATCAGAAAGAGGAATATACTTATTGGCGTTAAAATGAACATTACAATATTAGTTACAAATACCCCAAGGTATAATGTTTTTGCTAATAATAACGTTATTAAGGAGAAAACGAAGCTGCATACAGCATATTCAGCTACCATATCTTGTTTGCTACTACTTTGTACATATTTTGCGATAAGACAAGCACCACTGAATAATATCACCATATTAAACCAACTTGCCAAGCGGTCATATCCAAAATTAGTAGAATATGGCATGGTAAAAAGCAGGAATATTAGTCCTGACATCATGATCAAACTCCAGTTATATGGAGCTTGGAATATTTTAGTTAATATTTTGTTTATATGCTTACAGCATTCTTTGTTATTCATGATGAGCCTTGTTAAAGCATTAATTGTTATAGTATGTATTGCTGGATAATGAATTATTGGATGGATGGTGTATTGAGTCCGATACGCCATTGGACAATACTGAGCAATTAACAGCATCATAAAATGAAGAACTGCTATTGCTACTGAATGAGGTGAATGAATTACTATCTATCCCCCCAGTATTAAAACCAGTTAAATTATTGGGGCTTGAATACATGCCATTGATATCTAAGTCCTTTATAAATTTTAGTAGCATTAACCATATTTTAGAAATAATTGGGAATTTCATAATGAGTTTTTTTGTCATCGGTATTTTAACACAAATAGCGATAATCCAAAATATTGGAAGTATTTGAAATAACATTTTTATATCCTCTTATTGTACTAAGTAGTTAATATTATAATCTAGAGTTTTTACCTATTTCATCTAGTGTTCTTTTTACAGTAGAATCCGAGGCATCATCATACTGATCTTCTATTTTCTTACCTTTCTGCTCTACGAGCTGAGCAGTATTATTTAAGTTATTGTAGTTTTCTTTTTCGCTGTTACTTAGGTTATTATTTAATCTTTCTTCAACGCTTTGATAAGCTAATTCTTGCTTATTATTTATTTTATCAGCTGATGCTTCTATTTTACTCGTTTGCGTTTGATATTCATTTTTTAAATGCTGCTCACTACGCATCGTCATATTTTGCACAGCGGGGCTAATACCGCTTAAATGTCTACCGCTCTCTAATGCTATATTATCAACAGGCATTACTGAGTTTGCAATAGAAGCTGCTTCATGTATATGAGTTCTTGCCCATCTTGCAGCTTGCTCCTTACTTGAAACACCCGGAATATTGCTATCTATTATAGCATTTAGTACTGGCTCATTCATATTACGATCAATGGTAGCTGCATTTTGTGCTACATATTGACGACTTCTACTTAACTGGTCTTGAGCCGATATTGCATCAGATATTTCTCTACCAATAGATTCCTGCTCCTGATAATTCTGACTTAATGTTCTTGCTAGTGATTGAGTGTCACTATTAGAACTGTTAAACCTACCTTCTTTTGCAGCTAGTTTAGTTTTTTCTAGCACATTATTAATAGCCCGCTCTCTTGCTATGGATTCCTCATGACTATTACCCGAGCTATTAGATGCTGATACTCTTGCTGAAGCACCTCCAAAGCCGGGAACATTGAAGCCGATATTTGCATCATTGCTAGTAGTAGTATCTTTGCCATCTTTTGTACTAATACTATCATTTAGTTTATTACCAGTACTTAAGGCATCTCTAAAGGAGAGCTGTTCTTGCTCTGATATCCCAATTGAGCGGGCTTCTTCTGCAGTTAAGCGGCTTGCAAGCTCTAACGCTTGTTGACCTGACATAGTACGCAGCATTGAGTCTTTAGAGGATAGTGAGTTTAGTCTGCTACTAGTAGCCGCGTATTGATCAGACAAACTACTTTGCAGTAAATCTGAAGCTCTAAAGTTTGTACTCAGTGTATCAACGCTTTCAGTAATGAACTGTCTTCCATCATCAGTCGTTGTTACTCTCATACCGCCATCATCCATAATACCATCGCCCATCATTAAAGATGGGGCTAGATTCTGCTGCGATATTGTTCTATTACCAATACTTACATTATCCATGCTGAGGTTATTATCAGCGATTCCTGCAGCAACGCTACTTGCAACAGAAAGCGGCGAGAACTGACCTGCAAGAATAGACATACCATGCGAGCAAGCTTTAAATAACGCCCAAGATAAAGGAGGCACTAAACATCCAAGCATCTGATACGTTGCATAAGTATTTAATGCATATTCAGAATATGAGCCTTGCGATAAGATGCTCATGCCATTACCACCAAATACGCTGACTTTACCTGATAATGATAGCATTCCTAAACAATGTACCAGCGAATAGAATATCGGCCACGATGATACCCATATTGTAAAGTTACACCAAAACTGAAAAAACTTAAAACCTCCAACAAGGCAAGTTAGCGGAAGTACCACTACCATACAGCTGATTATTAGTGAAAATGCTACCGATTGCATTATAGCCAAAAAATCCTCTGCCATCTTGCCGCCAACTAAATATGAGAATGATTGCTGAAACATTCCTCTTGTAGCGTGCATACTAATTAATTCCGGATATAGCCTATTCATCGATAGTTTCTCACGCCAATCATCAAGTGCTTCTCTGTTAGCATTTAAAAGCATGGCTTGCTGCATCCATTCATTTAAATCTTGTTGATCAGCTCTTAAAAAGCTTAAAGTATCAGAAGTAATAGCTTTTAAACGCTCTGCTATTTTAGTATCATTCTGCATACCAATTGCAACGCTGAATTTGCCAATTAATCCATCATTGGTTTCCCCAGCAATACTTGCCTTAATTAACGGCAGTGCATCTTTACATAACTTAAAAACAGCTCGATCCGTTCCATTTGGACCTTTATAATATATGCCGAAATTATTTGGCATATTTTCCTCTATAAATTGTAAGATATTTTCGCTTGATAATGCAAGAGATTTCTTACCTTGAAGGTCGCCAATAATGTAAGGTTTTAGAAAACATTGTCTCAAAAACTCTTTAGTGTTATTCAGCGTGTTGGGATTTTGTATTTGAATCTCTTTAATTTTACCTACCACCTTTGCTCCAAACATGATACTACTTTGACCTGGTGGAAAATCACTTACCGGATTTACTGGATCAGCTGTTCTAAAATATGTCTCTATCCTCTCAGCTAAAGCGTGACTTAAGGATGTTGAAACTGACGTTATTATTGCTATTCCTGCGGGGATATTATCTACTTTGTATTGCTGATTTGCTACTTCGTCCTTTAGCCATACTGTGGTTTTTGGAACAAACATAAATACAAATAAGAAAAATGTAGGGAAAAACCATTGTGTGGCAAAAATGCCAATATTACCTTTAAATATAGCTCTGCAAGCTGCCCATAAACCGCCTACTGTTAAGGCAAATTTAGATACAGAGGTAAAATATGTACTATTCTGTGCACAGATCATGCTAATTGCATTAAATGTGCGCCATAAAACATCAATATTACCGAAGCTGTAAACTATCCAACCGTTTAAATCTTCCATTTTAACCTCTACCCCTTGCCATTAAATGCTGCTCTATTAATCTTGCTCTTTTCTCTATTTGATCGCTTTTGGTTAGTAACAAACCCCATCTCTCAGAAGCAATCAATTGTATTTTGTCTAATTGTTTTAAGTAATCTTTTAGATGATGATCTGATACTTGTTTTGCTTTAAGTAATTGCACTGCCTTTCTGATCTCACCAACTACTTCCTTTAAATGCTGTAGCAGAACATAGCTTGCAATTAGCTCAGATGAATTATCAAGTATGGTGACGCCTGATACTGCTTCAAGTGATGCGTAATCAAATATTGGAAAAGCAGAGCCAATAGATGATAAGAAGTTTAAATTTTCTAGGGTAAATTCTTCGTTATTTAGGAACTTTAATTTGATATCATCAAGTTTAGCGCGAGCCTTGCCAGCAAACGAATTCTCAGGCGTGATGCTAATATCTTGTAGTAATGTAACATTTAAACATTTGGTATTTTCATCGCATTTATATTCTGATGCATCAGGACCGCCATTTAGTTGCGATAGCCAGTTCTTTTCATCTTTTGCCAAAGACTCAAGAAAGAAAACATTATTTTCTCTAACAATAATAGTGCCGGTCATGGACATTAAACTATCTCTCATCTCAAGCGGAATGCCTGCTTTTTCAGCAGCTTTGGTAAATAGATTGTAATTACCGATCATTAGCTCAGGATCTTTAGTTTCTATTTCTCTAATGGCAGCTTTTCGCTCCGCAGCACTAGCACATTTCTTGCCGGCTCCAAAATAATCAAAACCACTCCCCCCTCTCATATCTTTACATACCGCCTCTTCAAGTGCTGAATCTCTTGGCATGCCGGCAGCAAAAAGTGATTGCAGTAATTTACAGTCGCTCTGAGCAAATTGGCTAGCGCTTGTTGCAAGATTTCTTAAATCTTTTAAGGCATTCTCTATTTGCGGTGCAAAAACTTTTAATCCTAGAGAAAATGCATATACGGGTACTTGTGAGCCAACATTTTTCATCAGCGTCACCATTTCATCAGACTTAATAAAAGACATGCCGCCCAAATAGCTATCAATGCCACTACAACCCATTGTGAGCACCGGAGGAGTAATTGATACCGGATTGAATCTAGTACGCTCTGTTCTCACCGATAATCCGCCTCCTGAATAATAACCAGCCGCCTGATCTTGATACGAGCCAGCACGTGTATAATTGCTATGCAATCCTTTAAAAGCATCTTTAATGTCCCATGCGAAACTATCTTGACTAAATATGATAGTGATTGTCAGTATGGCTAATATTTTCTGTTTTATGCTTTGCCAAATATTCATAACTACTAACCTTAAATCCTTTGTTCTTTAACTCTTGCTCAATTCCCTTGGCACTCCCTATTTTAGGTCTTGTGTATATTGCTGGCACTTTGTGCCTGCATATGATATGAGTGAATCGCAAGAATATTATGTGCAATTTCATCTTCATTAATTATGCTTCTTGCAACTGGATAGACATATTTGCTATCCCTGCTTACCAAATATAATACCGGCACTTCCATTGCTGAATTTAACTGGTTTAAGAACGGACCTGATTTAATTCCACCAATCCCTTCAAAACTATTTCCGCTATTTGAAGCTGCTATTACTTGAAAACTATGTTTTGCAGCAAAATCTTTCACAATAGGAGCAAATGTTTTGCAATACTTACAATTAAAACTGACCTGCATAATTAAGCCCCAGTTTTTGCTGATCTCTCTTAGTTGCTGCTGGTTTGTTATCTTTTTCTCTTCATCATATATTCTTTTTTGCAGTACATTAGATGGTGTATCTGTACTACTTAAACTCGGATCTAACAGCGATACTAATTGCCAAATCTTTGCAAATTCTTGAGATTTGACAAATATTTCATTTTGTAATCGCTGTGCGTTAGTAACATTTTCATAGCTTGGATTATCTATGGCAACTTTTAGAGCTATATCAAAATTCTTTTTTAATCTATCGAGCCTCGGGGTTAGCTCACTTGTCTTATCATTATTTAAATTTTGCTTCTGTATAATTGTTGTTGGTTTTTTAAGGTTTTCTGACTGTGCCTGCTCGTTGTACCACAAAAATCCTTCCGGATTTTCTTGCCAATCATGTTTGTTATATTTTGCTCTTGCTTGCTCTATCTCTGCTGCGTTACTTTGCCTTAAATCTTCTGCAAAAACTGCAATACTCATCAAATACAAACTGCACATCATTAGATATTTGATGCTTGAGACTAATAAGAATTTGAAAAGATTTTTCATATATTAATGAGTCCACACTTCAATATGTTAGTTCCTTGCGATCATTGTGCTTGATATCTGATTGAATCTTTGGCATCTGATCTTGTATTTGTTTTGAAAAACCCTTATTTATTTTGGCTCTTACTTCCTCAAGCATCTCAGAAAATAATTCTTCCAAATCTAACTTTGAATAATCTATTCGCTGCAGCTCTTCTGTGGTCAGACCTCTACAGTTTGGAGTTTGCGGACTCCCATAACTAATACCTAGTTGCATGCGCCCCTGCTCCTGAAAGATTCGTGCGAGCTTTGAATTATAACAACAATAGCTAGATTGCTTAGTAATACATCTTTTAGTAATAGGAGCTTTTTTGGAGCAATAAGTACCAACATAGGTACATAGTCCCTTAGAGCGTTTTAATGCTAATGATTTCTCCTCAGCCTTGCATTTAGCAAGCCTCGTACTACGACCCCACCCTTTCATCGAGCTACAGCAATTAATAAAACTTCCTATATTGATTTTCCTGCAGCTATTTACAGCCCCCTTAAACACTGAAATTGGATTTGCATGCATGTCTTTTTTCATTTCATTTAATACCGCTAAATAAGCGACATTTTCTATATCAGCGTTTCGCTCTATTGTAGGATTAAAACACTCCCCTCCTAAACAAAATATCTCTGAATCTTTAATAGACGACCGAAGCTCGGATTTTATACCGTGGCACTCAAAATCTCGCTTCCACTTTAGGCAGTAATTACCAAGATATTGCAAACATGTACTTTTGATTAAACTGCATCCTTGCTTTTTTAAAGCACCACAACCATTCTTTGGCTCTATTTGACACTGATAACTCATTTGTTCCTTAAAACACGGTCTGTTTATGACATATTTCTCGAAATATATTTTAGGAGAACTATCTAAACAGTTCCTTGATATCTCGCTGCATTCATGACCAGCTATTAAATCTTCTGCGTTTTCAGGATATATTTGGAAGTATTCATCCTTGATATTAAATTTTTCTAATTTTTCTCTAAACTTAAAATTTAATGTACTCACATTTCCTAAATGTTTTAAGTTACTATTAAGATTATCGAACATAGTGGACTTTCCACTCGAAACACCTAAACGATAACCAACTGTAATGCCATCAGCTACTTGATCATTTGTAACCTTTAATGTATTAAGTATTTTATTTTTTAGATGAAATTGTACATTACCGTCCTCTTCATTAATACTTGTATACTCCCTACTCCAGCCATCGCCTCCATCTGTTACTTGTTTTGTCCACGTTGGATCTACATCATTAATCGAAATATTAATCGCTTTGTCTTGGAAGTCGCCAAATTCTTCTATTAGCTCCGGCTCTATATGTAATTGCCTAATTATATCTAGTGTAATCTCTCCTCCTTCAACACAGCTTTTGTAAATGCTCGTTTTACTTGACGTCTCACTTGAAGAGTAATATGTTCCGCTAGTCACTTTAAGCGGATCGTTTGCTATTTCCTGTGCTTGCTTAATTAACGCATTATCGTTATTAATCGAGTGCTCATTTATTGCGTTATTTTTTGCAATATCACTTTCTATTAATAACGCTCCATCCTCGCTATGATTAAGTAACCTTGCTCCTTGATGCGTTAACTCTTGATCTCTCATATTACTTAAATTAGAAAAATCATCACTACTTCTAGTAATACTGCCATCAGGATCTATGTCTTCAGGGGCATTTAAAGGCGTAGCCTCTTTAAAGCCTTCAGTTTGATCAAAATAGCTTTGCATCATCAGCTTATCGTTGATATCAGCAAAAATATTTGATCCATTTAATGCAAATATTAACGTAATCGGGCAAAAAGAAATGAATTTTAATAATCCTTTTTTCACAGATATTATTAACCTCGCTTAAATAACTCTAAAGCTTCAGTAAGAGGTATATGACCACTAACCTTTTTAATGCCGGTTAATTCATCATCCTCTATAATCACCGGTACAGATGTAACGTTATAATTTTCAAATAATTCAGGATCTATATTAAAGTTAATGCTAAGCTCTAATGCTTTCTGCCTTGTATCTAGAAAATTATTGTTAACAAGACCACGGATAACTAAAGTAGCATGCAACTCTTCTGCTTCCCTATAATATGCTTTTAAAGCCTCATCAGACATTGAGAAAGACACGAATATATATCTGTTACTTGCTGTAGCAATACTTCCACTAAATATCAAAAATATTAATAATATTGTTCTTAAAATCATTGCTAAACCTTTAGTTTTTACAGCATACAACAATCACGTTTACGCCATATTAAATAGCCAAAATCTTCACCTTTAACTGGAAACTCACGTCCTTGTTGCCACGTGGTTTCGCTCTCTCCAATCTTTTTACAGCTTCTTGTGTCAATAATAGGATATGTCATTTGCAACCTATATTGACTTTTCTTAATTACCGGCATTGGATATTTGCCGCACAACCCTCTTTTTCCGACATACCCCCATAACAATAATTCACGATGCATCTTTGCTATAAATTTTGATACGATTAATGAAGAGCTACCCACGCCTCCGTTATGATGTGCTAAAGTACCAGTAAAAGGATATAATCCCCCCTGACACCCAGCACACCAAAACATCGCATCGTTTGATAAACTACCATGACTACAACTTATGCAATCAGCTATGCATGCAACACTTGCTGCTTTAAATAACATGCTCTCAGGATTTAAGATGGTACTTTTAACATCATCACCCCATAATGGGTCATATTCCGTCAAATACGCTATATCTACCTCACTCATCTCAAGACACAGAAAATCAAATAATATCTCAAGCCAATATATCACTGGATATATATACCAATGCACATGGTAAAATGCTGACCCTTCACCATCATCCTTTATGCCTTGTTTAATGCTGCTACCTACTTTTAAACCTCCTAAATTTACCATGCACATCGGAGACTTTGTAACATCTACTAGTCTTACCGGTTCCCAAAATCCTATAGGAATACCGGGAACTGGAAGCGGAATATTGGGTCTTGTACATGCACATATAATGTCTCTTGGTGATTTTGTATCAGTCATTGGACTTGATACAATTTTGACCCCTGCAATGGTAATCGGAAATAAACATTTCCAGCATACATCCGTTACAGGACTCATCATCCGACCAACACACCCTACAGTTCCATAACTACTTGTATATGCTACAAATATGCATATCATCATTGTTAACTTTAATATTTTTCTCATATTTCAAAGTGTGTTCTAATTTCTTATGCTACTTCCTACTTGACAGAGCTTTACGATTTTATTAACCTAATTAAGGCGTATTAGCAGGTTATTATATCTCTCACCTGTTAATAATTGTCCATCTTACTCCTGCTACCGGCAAATCCTCTACTTCTTTATCTCTGCTTGCCGGTAGCTAAAAGTACCTCGCAATAAAGTTATAACAATATCTCCTCTATCTTGAGTCTGCTTCCTTCTTGCTCGACTATTGCAGGAGTTTGCTTAATACCGAATTTGTTAGTCAAACTACCGCCTTGATCAAAATATACTGCTCTTGATATTTGATCGCTTAACTCTAATACGCTTCCTTTGACTAATATTATTTTTCCTTGCTGCTTTACCGCCCAATCTATTTGCTCTCTATCTTCACCATTAATAAATATTAAAGGCTCGCCCCAATTAAGCTCTTGAAGCGGATTTACAGTAGTGCCAGCTGGGACTAAAATATTACCTTCCGCGTCCTTAATATCTTTGCTTTGCGTATATGTCGGATCTACGTGAAATATTCTCGGCTCTACAGTTCTTGATATGCCATCTACTGGTTTAGGTCTTAAGAGTCTTGCCTTGACTTTCTGCTGAAATTGCTTCTGCATTTTTTTTAGTACGCCGCTACTCTCAGCTTTTAAAAGCCTATCTTTAATCATAGAAAGCATCGACTCTTCTTTGATTTCAAATACATGACCTTTAACGCCGTAATCTTTGATGTGCTTAATATTCTCTTCTGCAACAGAATTTTGACATATACAAAGGATATTTAAAGCGACAAGTAGTTTTAGTTTCATAGTTTAAACAAGACCCCTAGTGCGTAGTATTTCATTAATTGCATCAGGAACGCTTAAGCCTTGCTCCATCTTGTCATCTAAAGCCTGTACATCCCTAGCATTAGTAGAAGTAAGTAAAGCCGTAAAAGGATCAATAATTAATCTTCCAATAATTCCTGATACTTCAGGTCCATAAATTGCTGCCTCACTATAATATGGAGGATTAGAATGAATCTGCTGTAATAAATTGAGCTTCCAATCTTCATCAACAAAACCGGCAAGTTTTGGATTTGCTCGCATTGCCTTAAAACTATCAGCATTTTGCTTCAATATGACTTTATGTGAGGAGTTTTCAAATGCTTTCTCTGCAGCTGAAGCTTCGCCCCTGAAGTAATCCGTTAACTGCTGCGTTGCAAGCGTAATAGAGCCGTTGTATTTTCTAGCTATTCTTCCTGCTTCTTCGATAAAATCTCCTGATCTCTTACCTGATAATAATTTCCATGCCTCATCTATCATAATAAGAAATGGACGTTTGCGATCTCCCTTAACCATACTACCATTAATATGTACAATCATGATTTGCACTATCACCGCTAATAATTCAGGTACGCTTCTTAAGTGATCAGTTTCAATAACTACGATATCTTTCTTGAGTGATAAGCCAGCTTTGCCGCTAAAAAAACTTCCATATTGACCATCTCTTGTAAATGGAAACAACATATTACCGAGCTCTTTTGCGTACTCCTCGTCTCTATTACTTAGCCACTGCGCTATATCAGTAATTTCTGCTTTCGAGCCTTTTTGTTGCCATACCTCAATTACAGCTCGTTGTAGCATCGGTTGCTGCAAATCATTAGTACCTGCTTTTGGAGCTGCCATTGTGCCAAGTATTGATGGAAAGCTTGCTAAAAAATCTGCTCGTCCTTCAGCGTCTTTCTCTGATGCTCCTTCCGGCACTTCCGAAAATGGATTAATAGAAATGGGTTTGCGGACGTCAAACTCAATATAATTACCACCAAGAAGTATGCAGCTCCTCTTAAAAGACCTTCCATAATCTAAAACAAAGACCTTACCGCCTACACCAAGCGTCGATAACATCAGCTCCTGCATGAATACAGATTTACCTGATCCAGGAACTCCTGCTATACATAAATTGAAATTCTCATTTGGCGCTAATTGCTGATTAGATACTGATGGCATTAGTGCCGCCCCAAAAGGTGACCAGTACATTATTTGTCCTCTTCTACCTGCAAGCATCATGCCGGGCGATCTCATATCCCCCTTCCACTCTCCTACTATTGGCATTAAAACCTTGCTCTCACTTGACACTGTCTTATGCCCGATGCCGTGCTTCGATAAAGCAGATGCAAGACCACTTGCCTTTTTGCCTATTACTTTTAAGTAATCCTGCTTCCCAAATCCTAATGTTTTTGCAATTCTTGCAGGCGTGCTTTCGACTTCTTCGACAAGCTGCATAGGCATAGCACTTAAAAGCACTGCAAAATGATCATTTGTCG
The DNA here is from genome assembly GCF_019249195.1 of Rickettsia sp. TH2014. Taxonomy (NCBI): domain Bacteria; kingdom Pseudomonadati; phylum Pseudomonadota; class Alphaproteobacteria; order Rickettsiales; family Rickettsiaceae; genus Rickettsia; species Rickettsia sp. TH2014. Next base: position 12,708 of record NZ_MXAX01000283.1, read on the forward strand.
CTGGTACAAAATTAAAGCCATTTCTTCGCATCATCGCAGCAAATTGAGATGCCGCCGCCTTTGCTTTCTCTCTAGCGTCCCATACTATGACATTAAGAAAAATATTGACTAAGCGGTCTCCACTTTGCAATTGTGCAACAGCTGCATCAATATCTTCATGCTCTAATTGCAAATCAGGAAAGAACTTCCCCATTCCAGCACCAATATTTCTGCCTATTGCTTCTCTTTTTGCAAGAGCCGCGGCTCTTGCAACTGATTGACTCGGCAGAACCGTTACTCCAAAATGAATTAAAAAGTTTGATTTAATTAGTTCGTTCTTACGAAGCTCGTTACCTAAAAATAAATCCATATTACTAAGCCGCCATTGACGAGGTCTTTTGTACGCCTCTAGCGTAATATATTGTGTAGTCTCTTGTTCATTTTCTACAGTAATACCGTCTTTATCTTCTATTGCAGAAAAATCATTGCCTACAATTTGACGTGATAGTAAATCATGCTCATTTACTTCTTCATTAGCAGAAAAACTATAACCAAAAATTGGTCTAATATATTTCAACAAACCTGCCGCATCTAAATCCCTCGTATATAATCCAATCGAGCTAAATGTATCTTTTAAATTATCGCGTCTTCTCTGCATATCAGCAACTAATGCATTAGTATCAGGTACAGTTACAGATATCAGTAATATAACGTCCTTTAATTCTCCTGTGTCCTTACTTCTTTTTTTTAAGTGCTCTACTCTTTTACTTGCAAGTGACTGATAGATATCTCCGCTTCTTAAAGATTGCCAATGGTGCAAGTAATGATCCACATTGTTAAGCCCAATCATTAAAACCTGAATGCTGCTATCAACAGGTAAATTCTCTTCGCTCTTTAAAAACTATGATATCTCATTTTGAGCGTTGATATTTGTACCAACAAGTGGAAAGCCAAGTAACACAAAACCTACTGACCCTCTATTGAAGAATAATTTTGTTTCTACGTCGTATGACTCGTATACAAAGTATTTACTGATGCACTCCCTGCCAAAATCTTTGTTAAATCTTTCCTGTGACCAATGAGACATTCAATTAGCTCCTTTTGCTACGCAGCACTGATTTAGTTTTTGATTTCTTTCAGGCTCAAATATGCCTTGATCTGCTAATTTATTAACTTCATATAGTGATTTACACTTCAAACCATCAGGGATAGGACAATCAAAATGACTCTGATATGGCATTATTTTACAGCTACTTAAAATCATACTTGTCAGCAATATTGCTATATATTTATGATGCATTTAAAACTCCGCTTCTCTACTATTTGCTGTTTGGTTATTTTTGGTTAAACTATCAACTTGATCAATTGCACCTGTACTTTCATTTAAAATTCTCTTAAATTCATTATTGGCTTTATAATTTGAAACATTACGGGTAGTGGTATTTGCAGACCTTGCTGCCCCATGCCCTACTGACGCTGGATTTGAGTAATCTGTGTGGGTCGGAGGGTTAATACCAATATTTTTAACTACTGCAACATCTTTTTTTAATGAGAAACCTTTTCTAAATACTACATCTACTACTCTACCTGAACTGATCATGATTACCGGCGACATACTTTCCGCTCTTTTAATCGCAAAATCAGCAAGCTTTTCTAAGGCATTTCCAGCACCTGCATAAGCACCGCCTTGTAAAGCCTTACTACCTTTTAATGCATTTTGTTGACCAGTAATCGGTGAAATCGGAAATACGCTATTTGTTGCCTGATTTTGAAAGAATTGTGCCATACCGCCTAACACCCCATTAACCACCGCCATTCTTGCAACGTCGGATGAGCGGTCTACTATTACTCCGCGAACACCTGGTCTTCCGTCCTCACCAATTAACCACCCTTCAACCGATCTTTCTATTATCTTTCCGTCTCTATTCATGAGCGATAAAGTCTCTAAACGGCATCTCGCTCTTTCAGACGATATATCACCACTACATGATCCTATTAAGATCGCTTCCTTTAGTTGTTTAGTATCATACTCCTTTGAAAAAATCCCCTTATCGACTAACCGAAGCATGATAGGCTCAGGACTGCTTGCAGCATTAGTACCAGTGCCAACAACAACGCCAGTCATCAGCACGGCTCTTGCAAAAGAGCCGCTAGTGACATATTCCTCTACGTTTTTCTCGTCCTCTTCGTCTTCTTCTAAACTAATATGACCAATATTGCGGTTTTGATTGATTTGTGGAGCGTAAGTACTATTGTCATGCGGATTTGGCATAGCTGATTGCTCGCTGAATTCCATCTGACCTTCTAAGATGCCGGCTAGTTTTTCCTCCGGCGTTTCTTCAGCAGGTGGCATCAATAATCTTTCCTGAACACTATCTATAGCTTCTAACTTATCTTTGATGCTTTTAATCTCTTCTTGTTGACCTGCTACCTGCTCTTTCATGATATTTTTAAGCTCTGTCTTTAGCTGATCCATCTCACGCCTTAACTCGCTAGTCCACCTATCTCTCGGGTCTACCGCCTTTTCTATACCTGATATAGTACTATCACTGCTTCTACTCTCTTTTGGAGGTAATGTCTCCTTTGGCAGTCCTTTACTACTACCTAGCAAAAGATAACCAAAACTGAGCAATACTACCGACGTAACAGCTATAGATATTTTAGGACGTCGCTTATATGCCCTGATACACCTTGATAAAATAGTATCGCAAGGTGCTGTCCGTCCTTTTTTATCCTTTATTCTGATTTGCTCCATTTTCTCCTCTTCTATAAAGCTCAATCCATTTTAGATCGTAAATGTCTAAGAACTGATTACATCGATACTTTCATACCGGCATTAATCCACTCTAAGTACAATCCTAAGATCACTCCTATTGCAACTATCGCTCCGGCAAGCTTAATATTGCCTCTCACCACTGCCCATATGGATGATAATATGGTTGCCCCTGATATCCCTATTGTCTTTAGTTTTGTGCTCGATAATGTGCCTATTTTGTCTAGCTGTGATTCTAGGCCCGATACTAAAGATCGTGCAAGGAGCGGCAAAGTTATTGAAAGTACCGAGTTAAGAAATGACTTTCATAGTTAGAATAATTGTGCTATAAAAGCTTTCAGATTTTTTGCAGTTTTGGTTAATAATGTACCGAGACTGGGGATTATAGGAACTTTTTATGAAACGATTAAATTCAAAATTTACAGACTCACAATATAAATTAATTTCTTCCACTCAAAAGAAATTTCGTTTGTATTATGCAATAATGCTAAAATATTATGAATCTCATAATAAGTTCATAGATGGTTTGCCAAAAATATCAGGTTCATTATTAACTAATATTGCTATTAAGTTGGATTTAGAGACCACAAGCATTACAATTCCTTCAGCTAGAGCAGTTAGGAATTATAAAATAAGAATCCTACAACATTTTAATATTTCTGCTGTTAAAAAAACCGATAAGACTGATAGGATTGATTTGCAGCTACATTTAAAAAATATAATAAGTTGTGAAGGAATATTTGAATATGAGGTACTACAGGAATATGCTCAGGATTTCATAGTTAAGCAAGGTATTTCTTCTATTAAGAAGTCTAGTATAAGTAGAATCGTAAAAAGCACTATATACCAATATGAAAAAGATTTATTCCAAACTATAGTTGATAGTTTGGGTATTGAAACAAAAGCTTATCTAGATGAACTATTAATTATTACAGATGGTATGTCTAAGATGAATCATCTTATGCGTTGGGTAAGAGGTTCGACAATAGAAAGCATAAAATCAGAAACTAAGAAATTAAGATTTTTAAAGCTTCTAGCATATCCAGAGATTGTAACAACTTTAACATCTAAGCACTTAAAACGCTATTATAGGAATATTGTCAATAAATACCCAAGTACCATAAAGGAGATGCCAAATGCTAGCAAATATGCTCAACTAATTATTTTTTGTTTCATGAGAAAAACTGATATTAATGATTCTCTTGTGGAAATTCTTCTAGATACAACTCAAAAAATTTTTATTGCTGGAGAAAACAAATCTAAAGCTAAATTTTCTAAATTGAAAGAAATTAAGAAAAATTATGATAATAGAAGAGTATTAAAGATTTTAGTAGATACTATATTAGGTAATGAAGAAGATTTGATTAATAAAGCTATATATCCGAAACTTCCAAAGAAAAAATTGTTAGACATTCAGCAACAATTGTCAACCAAGAAGCTGGTCAACAAATTTAGTGATTTATTATATTACAGTACTAGAGAATCTTTTGCTCGTTATTATAGGAAAGTTATTATTCCAATAATAGAAGTCTTAGAATTTGATTCTGTAAGTAGTAATAAGATTACAAATGTTATTAACTTAATTAAGGATAATATTAATAACAATAAGCGATATTATTATAGCAATCAAGTACTGGAGATAGAACAGACGGTACAAAAATCACATAGGGATAAGATATTTGATAAAAATAATAGAGTTAAAAAAATAGATTTAGAATTATGTGTATTAAATAAGTTAAGAAATAAACTTAGGAGTAAAGAAGTTTGGGTAAAGGGAGGTTATAAGTATCGTAATCCTGAAGAGGATTTACCACAGGATTTTGATCAAAATAAAGAAAAATATTTTAATATTCTGAGGCAACCACAAGACGCCGATACTTTTATCAATACACTAAAAGCAGAGTTAAAAAACTCATTATTTAGATTAAATAATTCTATTCCCCAAAATAAATTCGTGCATATTCTAAAAAAGCCAAAAGGTCATATAAGGGTTGCCAAAATAAAAGAGCAAAATCCACCAAAACAATTAGAATTAATAAAAGAAGAGGTGTTTAAGCGTTGGCCATCAACTAGCTTACTTGATATTTTAAAAGAAGTAGATCTGTTTGTTAATTTTACAGATGACTTTGTTGCAAGTGGTCCTAAAACAGGATTAGATAAAGAAATTATTTGTAAGAGACTACTTTTAGCTATTTTGGGATATGGTACAAATACTGGTCTTAAAAGTATGAGTAATGGAGAGATTAGTTACCAAGATTTACAATATATAAAGCTTAGATATTTTGATCAAGAAAACTTGCAAGCGGCTATTCGTAAAATAGTGAATAGTTTACTAAAGATTCGCTTCACATCACTATGGGGCGACAATACAACATCAGTCGCTTCAGATTCAAAACATTTTAAAGCATCTGATCAGAATTTGATGAGTAGTTGGCATCCTCGTTATCATAGCAAAGGAGTAATGATTTATTGGCACGTTGATACTTCATCTGTATGTATTTATTCGCAAATGAAAAGCTGTCATTCTTCAGAAGTAGCGGCAATGTTAGAAGGTATATTGAAGCATGCAACAAATGCAAATATAGACAAGAATTACGTAGATACACATGGTGCAAGCGAAATAGGCTTTGCATTTTCTTACCTATTTTCCTTTGCTTTGATGCCAAGATTCAAAAATATTCATAAACAAAGATTGTATTACACTGATAAAGAAGAGCAAAAAGGCTTAAACCATATAGAAGACATATTAGTGCGTCCTATTGACTGGGAGCTAATCAAAAGACATTATGAATATATTATACAACATGCTATCTCATTGAAATTAGGAATAGCTGATACAGAAGGATTACTCAGAAAATTTACTAAGGGTAATGTACAACATGAAGCATACCAAGCCATTAGAGAGTTAGGAAGAGCAGTAAAAACTATTTTCCTATGTAATTATTTTAATTCTCTAGAACTAAGACAAGAAATACATAGTGCATTAAATGTTGTAGAACGTTGGAATGGTGTTAATGACATTATATTTTATGGAAAAACGGGAGTATTTCGTAGTAATAACCCACTAGAGTTCAAATTATCTACTTTATGTTTGCATTTATTACAACTATCAATGGTGTACATCAATACTTTAATGCTACAACAAATATTAGTGGAATCATCTTGGTTAGAAAGGATGAGTAATGAAGATAAAAGAGCGATTTCTCCTCTAATTAGTGAACATATTAATCCATATGGTAGTTTTAGTTTAGATCTAAATAAGCGTTTAGCAATTAATGTTGACCAGGCTCTTTTT
>NZ_MXAX01000284.1:0-3246 GCF_019249195.1 Rickettsia sp. TH2014
TTATTGGCAATGTTAAGGTAGGTAATACCTACCTCTTTGCCTTACGACTGTTTTATTTTTGTTATTTTCTTAAGGGTTTTTTATTCGTTTGGTCTAGAGACTCACCTTCAGCTTTAAAACCCCTTGATGGCTCTTAAATCGCTTTTGCCTTGTATGGTCGTATAGTAGCTCTAACTTAATATTTTTCCGGCTCGCTATTAATCCGACCCCAGCATTAAGACTCGTCCTTTCGTTCTGAGCATTAGTTGATATGGTGCCAGTTCCGATAGTTTGCTTGGACTCGTAGTACGTTAAAGTGAAAGGATGGCTTTTGCCCCTGCTACCTATTCTTCTCTCTACCGAGAAATGAGCAGTAGGTGTTATGGATATTGCCCGTGAAGTACTACCATTTAGTTTAATAGGGGCAAATATTACTCTGCTGCCTATCTCACCATTAAAGGCTTGGTAGCTCTTTTTAGAATGCTCTATAGATAGGTTACTTGCTATTTGCTCTTTATGGCGACTTGCTTTCTCATATTCGTATCTCAATCCAATGTGAGGTATTAGCGTTACTGCTCTCGGTAACTCTATTCTGTAGTGAAGATGAGGCTCAAGACTCAATAACTTTGAGCTTGCTTTTGTGCCTTTGCTATAGCCTGCTGAACCTATTACCGACATGCTGATATCACGACTTACTGGACGTGAGCCATATAGACTAAATATATGAGTATCATATTTAGTGCTGGTACTTGCAGTACTGCTTCGTAAATCACTTGACCCGCCTTGATCTTGATATTTCACACGACTAGTGCACTTGCTAAAACTGCCACCTACCAGCAAATCATTCTCAAGGTTAAGCTCTAGCCCAATAGTGCCTCCAGCTATTTTAGTGCTGTATCCATTTAAGTCTGCTTTAGATTTTTGTTTGTTACTGCCAAGCGTACCACTACTCCATATACTATAGCCGTGGGTTTTTTCAGCTGCATCATCTAGAGCTCCACCTGCTTCTTCATCACCTGCAGCAACAGCCGCAGTTACTATATCTTTAGCAAAAATGCGGTGCTTAATCTGATGACTTGCTATTTTACTCATATTACGTGCTTGGTTATGTGATGCTGCTACCATAGCTGCTTTTTTAAGCATCTCTTCTTTGTCTATAGAGGTCGCTTGTACGCAAGGTTCGCTAGATGCAGCATCAACATCTACTTCAGTAATAGAGTTTTGGATATCGTCGTCTTCTACTGTTTCTTGGGTCAAGATATCACTATCTCCATGATACTCGCTTTCTTCTTGAAGCTCAGATGATATAGATGCCATTGTTACTGGTGCTTGCTTGAGGTTTGATACTTCAGTAAGTTGGTCTAACGCTGCTAGTTCATCTTCTGATGGAGGTGGTGGAAATGGTAAATCTTCTATTGCATCATCCTCAGTAACATCAGACACTATGCCCAACTCCTGTAATTCCTCTGCCGTTGGAGGGGGAGGAAACAGTAAATCTTCATCAGCGTTTTCTATTATTTCAGATATATTTTTCTCTCTATCCACCTCTGTTACTGGGTATGGTGGTAGGGGCAGCCTATCCTGCTCTTTTTCTAATACGTCATAGTCTATTGTTTGAGTGGCATTGATATCATTAGAATTGGATATTATGCCCGTATCCATTAATGCTAATTCTGCTTCCGTTGGTGGGGGAGGCAATATTAAAGCTGTATCATCGTTATCTATGACTTGTTCATTATTTTTTGACTCAAACTCAGAAGTGAATGCATCGCCTATTTTAGTATCAGGATCTTTGTATGCTAAGCCTAATCTTGATTTTGCAATAGTAGCGTATTTCGCTTCTAATAAGGCTTTGTTCTTTGCTATTGCTGATTTATTTCTTTCGATAGTTTGTCTTGCTTCCTCAGATGCTGATAGTTTTGAATATATAGCATCTGCAGGTGGTGCTGATTGCAAAGCTGATGTAGGTGATGATATTTCATTTTCCTCATCTAACCCTTCCACTTCATCATCTTCTTCTATCTCCATTACTGCTCTTCTTCTGCTTAAAGTCTGTTGTAGCTCATCTTTAACCTCAAGTTCCGCTAAAATCACAGTAGAACTTTGTTTTGCTTTATAATGATTGTTTGGAATTAATGGCTCTTTATACTGACACCCTACTATCTTAGGTAAATCTTGTATTGGAACTGATGTTGATGACTTAGTAGTATCAGAGCCATTAAAAGTATTTACTGGTTCTGTGTTTGTTGTATCATTTGATTCCGGTGTTACTCTTTTGGCAACATCTTCTATAGCCTGCTTGCTCCACTTATCGTCCTCTTCATCATCCCACTCATCATCATTCTCACTAAAATTAGATAGACTCGAAGTGTCTTCTTTATCTACTGCAAAAAAATGATTTGGGATCGTTATACTCATGCCACCTATCTCAGTTTTAACACCTTGATTTTGATCTGATGATCTCGGTATGCTAGGCGTGGTTGATATGCTGCAATCTGATTCTAAAGAGTGTTCTGATGAAGTATCTGATATTGTGTCATCTGATAATGTATCGTATGCACTATCGCCATCTAGTACTTGGTCTAATATCTCGATAGCTGCCTTCTCTGTTTCTGTTATTCCCTCTGCAGGTTGTGCTGATGGTAGCGGTAAATCATTATCGCTAGGTGCTGATGCTAAGTATTCTAGTGGTGGGGCAGATGGCAATCCTTCTGCAAGTGCGGTATCGTCCCATGGTTCAGAATATATAGTCTCCTCGTCCCAATCTTTCGTTACAAGATTGTCTTGAGGCATGAAATATATACTGTCTCTGCTGAGAGTGGCAGATCCATCTGCTGCAAAATTAAATGATGTGTTTACATTATTAAAGTTATTGTGTAGTTGCTCATCGGGATCATTGTTATATAAGTCCTGTAGTTCTTCTATAGTAATGGGCTTTTCTTGAGCTTTAGGCGCAGTACTACCGCTATTGAATCCTAATATATTACTAAGATGGCTTAATGGGTTTTTGAACTTAAACCATCTTGAGGTATTGCTATTGTTTCCTTGGGGTGATTGTACTGTAACTTCTTCAGATTCTACGCTAGGATGTGCTTTAGCATCTAATGTTGCTGTGAGCATCATTGCTGATAAAAGACTTGCAGATACTATGCGTGATATTCTGCTTATTGGTCCGTTATACTTTCTGCTGTAATAACTCTCGCTTTGACTAGCTGGTAAAAAGTAGTCGGGAGTTAGGTATTGTGATTGGTGCGTGCCTGAAGCAGC
>NZ_MXAX01000285.1:0-4817 GCF_019249195.1 Rickettsia sp. TH2014
AATGATGCTCACAGCAACATTAGATGCTAAAGCACATCCTAGCGTAGAATCTGAAGAAGTTACAGTACAATCACCCCAAGGAAACAATAGCAATACCTCAAGATGGTTTAAGTTCAAAAACCCATTAAGCCATCTTAGTAATATATTAGGATTCAATAGCGGTAGTACTGCGCCTAAAGCTCAAGAAAAGCCCATTACTATAGAAGAACTACAGGACTTATATAACAATGATCCCGATGAGCAACTACACAATAACTTTAATAATGTAAACACATCATTTAATTTTGCAGCAGATGGATCTGCCACTCTCAGCAGAGACAGTATATATTTCATGCCTCAAGACAATCTTGTAACGAAAGATTGGGACGAGGAGACTATATATTCTGAACCATGGGACGATACCGCACTTGCAGAAGGATTGCCATCTGCCCCACCACTAGAATACTTAGCATCAGCACCTAGCGATAATGATTTACCGCTACCATCAGCACAACCTGCAGAGGGAATAACAGAAACAGAGAAGGCAGCTATCGAGATATTAGACCAAGTACTAGATGGCGATAGTGCATACGATACATTATCAGATGACACAATATCAGATACTTCATCAGAACACTCTTTAGAATCAGATTGCAGCATATCAACCACGCCTAGCATACCGAGATCATCAGATCAAAATCAAGGTGTTAAAACTGAGATAGGTGGCATGAGTATAACGATCCCAAATCATTTTTTTGCAGTAGATAAAGAAGACACTTCGAGTCTATCTAATTTTAGTGAGAATGATGATGAGTGGGATGATGAAGAGGACGATAAGTGGAGCAAGCAGGCTATAGAAGATGTTGCCAAAAGAGTAACACCGGAATCAAATGATACAACAAACACAGAACCAGTAAATACTTTTAATGGCTCTGATACTACTAAGTCATCAACATCAGTTCCAATACAAGATTTACCTAAGATAGTAGGGTGTCAGTATAAAGAGCCATTAATTCCAAACAATCATTATAAAGCAAAACAAAGTTCTACTGTGATTTTAGCGGAACTTGAGGTTAAAGATGAGCTACAACAGACTTTAAGCAGAAGAAGAGCAGTAATGGAGATAGAAGAAGATGATGAAGTGGAAGGGTTAGATGAGGAAAATGAAATATCATCACCTACATCAGCTTTGCAATCAGCACCACCTGCAGATGCTATATATTCAAAACTATCAGCATCTGAGGAAGCAAGACAAACTATCGAAAGAAATAAATCAGCAATAGCAAAGAACAAAGCCTTATTAGAAGCGAAATACGCTACTATTGCAAAATCAAGATTAGGCTTAGCATACAAAGATCCTGATACTAAAATAGGCGATGCATTCACTTCTGAGTTTGAGTCAAAAAATAATGAACAAGTCATAGATAACGATGATACAGCTTTAATATTGCCTCCCCCACCAACGGAAGCAGAATTAGCATTAATGGATACGGGCATAATATCCAATTCTAATGATATCAATGCCACTCAAACAATAGACTATGACGTATTAGAAAAAGAGCAGGATAGGCTGCCCCTACCACCATACCCAGTAACAGAGGTGGATAGAGAGAAAAATATATCTGAAATAATAGAAAACGCTGATGAAGATTTACTGTTTCCTCCCCCTCCAACGGCAGAGGAATTACAGGAGTTGGGCATAGTGTCTGATGTTACTGAGGATGATGCAATAGAAGATTTACCATTTCCACCACCTCCATCAGAAGATGAACTAGCAGCGTTAGACCAACTTACTGAAGTATCAAACCTCAAGCAAGCACCAGTAACAATGGCATCTATATCATCTGAGCTTCAAGAAGAAAGCGAGTATCATGGAGATAGTGATATCTTGACCCAAGAAACAGTAGAAGACGACGATATCCAAAACTCTATTACTGAAGTAGATGTTGATGCTGCATCTAGCGAACCTTGCGTACAAGCGACCTCTATAGACAAAGAAGAGATGCTTAAAAAAGCAGCTATGGTAGCAGCATCACATAACCAAGCACGTAATATGAGTAAAATAGCAAGTCATCAGATTAAGCACCGCATTTTTGCTAAAGATATAGTAACTGCGGCTGTTGCTGCAGGTGATGAAGAAGCAGGTGGAGCTCTAGATGATGCAGCTGAAAAAACCCACGGCTATAGTATATGGAGTAGTGGTACGCTTGGCAGTAACAAACAAAAATCTAAAGCAGACTTAAATGGATACAGCACTAAAATAGCTGGAGGCACTATTGGGCTAGAGCTTAACCTTGAGAATGATTTGCTGGTAGGTGGCAGTTTTAGCAAGTGCACTAGTCGTGTGAAATATCAAGATCAAGGCGGGTCAAGTGATTTACGAAGCAGTACTGCAAGTACCAGCACTAAATATGATACTCATATATTTAGTCTATATGGCTCACGTCCAGTAAGTCGTGATATCAGCATGTCGGTAATAGGTTCAGCAGGCTATAGCAAAGGCACAAAAGCAAGCTCAAAGTTATTGAGTCTTGAGCCTCATCTTCACTACAGAATAGAGTTACCGAGAGCAGTAACGCTAATACCTCACATTGGATTGAGATACGAATATGAGAAAGCAAGTCGCCATAAAGAGCAAATAGCAAGTAACCTATCTATAGAGCATTCTAAAAAGAGCTACCAAGCCTTTAATGGTGAGATAGGCAGCAGAGTAATATTTGCCCCTATTAAACTAAATGGTAGTACTTCACGGGCAATATCCATAACACCTACTGCTCATTTCTCGGTAGAGAGAAGAATAGGTAGCAGGGGCAAAAGCCATCCTTTCACTTTAACGTACTACGAGTCCAAGCAAACTATCGGAACTGGCACCATATCAACTAATGCTCAGAACGAAAGGACGAGTCTTAATGCTGGGGTCGGATTAATAGCGAGCCGGAAAAATATTAAGTTAGAGCTACTATACGACCATACAAGGCAAAAGCGATTTAAGAGCCATCAAGGGGTTTTAAAGCTGAAGGTGAGTCTCTAGACCAAACGAATAAAAAACCCTTAAGAAAATAACAAAAATAAAACAGTCGTAAGGCAAAGAGGTAGGTATTACCTACCTTAACATTGCCAATAARGACATAAAGAATTAATCTTAAATTAATACTTAGACAATAGGTGTTGTATGAAAAATGTAGAATATCAAGAGAATATAGCTGCAGTAGAAGAAGTAAAGATGCGCCGTAAAAATATGAAGAGTTATGTATTAGCTCTTGAACTATGTAATAAAGTCATGAAAACAGCTGGCATTGATAATATTCCTAGTGAAGATCATATCAATCTCTTTAACCTCAAAGTATATAAAAATGGCATAGTGGCACTGAGCGAGTTATTAGTGCGGACTATAGATGAAAAAACAAAAATCAAGGATGAGGAGTTAATCGAATGCTATGAACCGATAATAAACTTACTTGAGAAATTCATTAGACCTAAAAATGATGCAGAATATTATTTTAAGCAAGGTCAGAGATTGTATGGGAGCGGGGAATATAAAGAGGCATTAATCTCTTTCGAGGAAGCAAGTAATATTATTACCCGTTCTATGTATTACCATCATAAAGGAAAAGCACTTTTAAAGTTAGAGCGTGCAGACGTGGCAATTAAAGCTTTCAATAGGGCGATAGAGCTAAATCCTGATTATGCCGAAGCTTATAATGAAAAAGGTTACGCCTTAGCCAGTTTAGCAAAACATAACGAAGCTATTAGCTGCTACAATCAGGCGATAGCACTAAAGCCTGATGATGCAGAGGCTTATTACAACAAGGGACGTAGTCTATGTGAATTATGTAGATACACAGAAGCAGTCATATGTTTTGGTAAAGCAAGTACCATTAATCCTAATTTTAAATTAGCCATGATTCATCAAACTAGCACCATAAATTATCTAAAAGATAGGACTTTACAGGCTCAAACCAAGGATTTGATCAAAAGAATTAGTAGAACAAAATTAATAGGTAATTAAATGACAGAGCATGTATCAAATTTAGAGAATAAGAACACATTAAACAAATTAAATAAAGGCTATAAGTTATATAATCTAGAAAGATATGAGGACGCTTTAAAAGAATTCAATAGTGCAGTAGCTATTAATGAAGAGAATATGTTTGGAGAGGCTTATTTAGGTAAAGGAGCTAGTTTATCGTTACTAGGTAAGCGAGAATTAGCTGAAGAAGCATATGGTAAAGCCATAAATAAACTGTGCTCAGGTGCCTATTATAATAAAGGATTATTACTATCTAAGGCAGATAGAATTGCTGAAGCACATAGCTGTTATGAGCGAGCGATAGAGTTAGAGCCAAATGACCCAAAACTTTATTGTGAGTTAGGTAGAAATCTCGGTAAGTTTGATGGATCTTTTGCCAAAGAGGCAATTAAAGCTCTTGACCAAGCTATTATGTTAAAGCCGCATTATGCCGGAGCATATTATGAGCAGGGTGTGGTATTTAAAAAGTTTGAGAGATACGAGGATGCAATTACTGCTTTCAATAAGGCAATAGAGCTAAATCCGCATTATGCGGATGCTTATTGCTATAAAGGTGCTGCGTTATATTGTCTAGAAAGATATGAAGAAGCGATAAAAGAATTCGATAGTGCAATAGCACTCGATCCTCACGAGCCAGTATATTTTTGCAATAAGGGTGATGCACTCCATAAGCTTGAAAGATATGCAGAAGCGATAAAAGAATTCGATAAAAAAATAGAGTTAAAGCCTGATGATGCAGATGCTTATTACAGTAAAGGCAGCTGCTATAATTATTTAGAACAGTACGATGAAGCAATTAAGTGTTGTG
>NZ_MXAX01000286.1:0-1480 GCF_019249195.1 Rickettsia sp. TH2014
TCCCTTTAATGCTCCGCTATGCTTTAACTCACTTCTTACTCTTGTATTAAACTCTGCTACCTTCTCGTTCGTATATGCTCCAATTGCTATACTTCTAATAGCTATTAAATCATCTCTCTTAAGATTATCTATCTGCTGAGTATATTCCTTAGCAAATGACGTAACTAAGCTGGTTTTAGCTTCCTGCTCATTATCCTTAATGTTAAATACGTCTAGTTTTCTATATATCTCAATGGCTTCCTGCATCGCAAAGCGTCCCATAGCTCTCGTCGCCTGCCTGTACTCTACTCTTTCCTGTCTTCTTACTTCAGTAAGCTTAACTCCTCCCGCAATCTTACGGGCTTTGTTGAACGCTCCAGTCATGCCAACAGCTGTAAACTGGTTGTTATCTCCAACAAGCACTAATTTAGCCTTAGACCTTAAGACCTCGTGAGCTAAATAGTCCATATTAGCAAGCTCTATCATGCTTGCCTCATCTGCGATCAATACTGTTTTGCTATCAAGTACATCAGAACGTAAAAAGTTCAATACAGAGTCACAACCAATAGATTTTAAATATTCTTCTTCCTCATAATATTTGCTGCTTAAATCTATCTTAAAGTCGCCTCCTTGGGACTCTACGATTTTCTTACGAAGCACACTAGTATTGTCGGTTTTGATGCCAGCATTACGGCTTAAGACCTTAGCAGATACACTACTTGGTCCAGTACCTACTACCTTAAATCCTGCCGCTTTGTACTGACGCACTATCTCTTTCATCACGAAAGTCTTACCGGCTCCGGGATTTCCTTCAAGTACGCTAATATCAGAGCCATTACAGACTGACAAGATCGCTTTAATTTGCTCATTACTGAACTCATGAGTCTTACTGTCAAATATGTTAAGCTTTAAACCTAAACTACCTCCTATCTTATCATTAAACTTATTTTGTAGGTTCGCTCCTACTACATTTACTAAATCGCCTATTTGTTCCTTAAGACTATTTCTTTCTCCAATATTACTATCTAAAATATTCAGCTTATGTTCGCCTTGAGCATTTAACTCTTCTATAGCAGATACATAACGACGCTCTAAATTTACTCTTGATTTTAAGGAATACAGAGTTCTGCTCATTAAATCTTTCTGATCCATCAACTCTATCTTGTCAGATAGCAAAAGCTTATTGTAAAGTCTTAAAAACTCCTCGCCATATTCTTTGTTTAAATGCTCAATAGCGGGGTTGTTAGTAGTATTTTCTGCTTGGTTGTTAGTGCTACTTTCTGTTTTGTTGCTATCTGTATTCCCTGCCTGACCTCCTGCCGTAATATCTACTGCATTTTCTGCTATATTTTGTGCTGTATTTCCACCACCTGCTTGCTCATTTACTAAGTCCTTACCAAATGCTCTAATAGCTTCTTGCTCTTTTGCAATATCACTTCCTTTTGACACTAAATGCACCATTAAAGCGTCAGATAATGCTATAGCTATATCTTCTTTAGTA
>NZ_MXAX01000287.1:0-1721 GCF_019249195.1 Rickettsia sp. TH2014
CTTTATCATCAAAACCATCAAGTCTTCTTTGACGCTTTGCTACTAATGATGGTTCAAAACTACTATTTCTATCTCTTGGCACTTCAATCTCAACAGCACCATTCTTTAGTAATCAGATTCTTTGTGTTATAACCATTACGTGAATTCTGAGTATCACTTTGATTATACTTGCTATATCCTAAATGATTATTCATCTCAGACTATAAGGCTTTCTCTACAAGACGCTTGGTCAGTTCTTTTAATAAACCATCTTCCTTGAATACGGTTGATACATCTGTATCATTATGAATCAATAAATCTATCGCTTGATCCATTGCAGCATTTTGTTTCTCTGTCATTGTAATGTCTTTTTTTGTTATATTTTCTTTTATATAACCTTTCGGAAATTTACACACTTATTTGGACAGAGCCAATTTCTGCATCACCACCAACTATCTTTAGTGTAGGATCTTCCACTTGAGCGTTACTATAGCTACGGAAAATATCATACATTATCAAATCCGTTGTGTGCGTTAATAAGTGATGTGCAGTAATACTATTATGATCTGATATATTAATTTTGCATCCCTGCTTTAGTAATATGGATATTACGGTATAATTACCACCACGAATAGCACAATGCAATGGTGTCATACCATATGCATCCTGTATATTAATATCTACATTATGTGCTATATACTCTTTGATTATAGCTATATTCCCACTCTCAGCTGCTAAATGCATCGGTATTCGCCCAGTAGTATCTTTACAGTGCATATCAATATTATGCCTCAACAATAATCTAATTATCTCCGCATAGTTTTCGTCTGCAGCTATATGCTGTAATGTACGACCACATTCATAATCCATTATTGTATTAGCAAGATTGATCAAAAACGCACTGCACATATCATCCACTGTATCACAGTATTTTAACAAAGAGTTTATTATTTTTAAATTACATTCCTTGGTTGCAGCTTGTATAGCATTGAGACCTTCTGGTGAATATATCGTGATGTTAGCGTGGTGTTTTAATAGTAATTGGACTATTTCATGATGATTATTTTTAATTGCTAAGTGTAACATAGTCCACCCTTCATCATCACGTATATCAATATTGACCTTATTTATAAGTAACTCTACAATCTCAAGATAACCTTTTGCCGCACACGTATGTAGGATAGTAAAATGTTCTTTAGTAATAACAAGATTATAATAGTTTTCTAAAAAAAGTTTAACTATTTTGGTTTTTTGCTCCTCAGTATCTATGGCACTATCTAATATTACTAAATCAATGGCAGTCCTACCCATCTTATTCAGTGTATTCACATCGATTTGCCGTGTTAATAGATGTTCTATTATTGGAATGGAATTTTCTTGGAACGTTTCAATTGATAAGTGTAAGGCGGTACTACCATTTTGAGTAGTGACATTCAGGTCTATCTCTTTCTTAATTAAATCTTCTAATATAATAGAATTACGATTGATAATAGCTAAATGTAATAATGTATTGCCTGCTTTATCTCTTAATTTATTAATCTCATCCTTTGTAAAATACTTTATTACCTTATGATAGGTATGTATATTATCACAAGTAATCGCGTTGATTAATTGTTTAAACCATGTTTTTTTATTACCCATTGTCCTATCTTCCTATTTTTTATGTGAACTACCCAACGGTCTTTAGTCGTTGGGCAGTTCACATCTACTGCTACTTACTAATCCTTAATCCTCACCACTTG
>NZ_MXAX01000288.1:0-3083 GCF_019249195.1 Rickettsia sp. TH2014
GTGTATAGTACTATCTCAGAGTATAGTAATAGATACGCACTAGATGTGACTGACAAAAACAAGATTGCAAATTTAGTATATGAAGAGCATTGCACTCTTAAAGCTTGGGAGCAAAGCTCATACGAGCAAGTTGCTACTAGCTATAAGGTTTATGCGGAGCGTCAAAAACGCCTAGAACAGACAAGACTTGCCGATATTGAAAGAGAAACAGAACGCAAGACCTTAGTAACCCATACGGAGCAAACTAAACATGAGATATTGGCAGCAAAAACAATATCCGAAATATTTGTAGCTTTAGAGAAGGATCAAAAGTTCTTGATAGCACAAAATGGTAATATCAAATACACAACATTTAATTATAGATTTGTGGATCTAGTGCAGCAAGCTCTTGGGCATCAAGAAAAAGAACTGTTACCTAAATTAAAAGATGTGGCAGCAGTAGTAGAACAGCATGGGGTGCTTAGTACGCAAGACATATTAGCACAGCTGAAAGATAGTAAGGACTTAGAAGAGACTTATAAGCATTTTGAGAGCAGTTTAGAACGTCATCAGTTAGAGACTCAGCATCAGCAGATCAGACAAGATAAAGTAGACGCCAAAACTACCGATGAAATGTTAACTGCAATTGGTCGTGAACATGAGTTCTTTAAGTCTCTTGATGGCAAGCTTAAATATACAGAACAGTATGATAGTAGCATATTATCTGCGATTTCAAATGCTAAGACTATAGAGCAAAATACGCTAATTACAAATATGCATAATATGGTAGTATACGCACAAAAACATGGTATATTAAATGACCAAGAGATAGTAAATCAATTTAACTCTTCTGATAGTCAAAACGTTCTTAATACTTTAAGTAAGACATGTGAGAAACATTATATGGATCATCATAACGAGAATATTAAGCAGTTATTAGATGATGAACATGTAATGGTCGGACTTAAGAAATATACATGTCCGCTTAAATATATGAAGCATGAGATGCAGAATGATATACCAAGCTTTGTAGATGAGAAGCAAATATCTAGCACATTTGCAAAGGTAAAAGCAGAAGTTAAAGAGCTACGCCTAGAAAGAGAGTTAGAACATACAATGACTATGAGATTTTAAGGGTTTTAATTTTTCAAAAAGCTATCCTTCGTGTAGAATATGAAGTATCTAATTTTGTAGATACTTCATAACGTTAAGGTTGAAGTATTATTTTTAAAAAGATGTTTTTAATGAGTAATGAAATTGTAATCTAATCAAGCTATCAAAGGCAGAGGAGAGCGAATTTGCTGATTTTATCAAAGTAACTAGAAGTAAATGCATTTCCGCTCCAAAAATTGCAGCACAAAAAGCGACAGATAGAAATCAAGAATTAATTACTGGCTTATTAGAAAAACGACAAGTTACTGAGGTCATTGTTCGATTAAGAGAACTTGCTTACGATGAGTTTTTACAAGAGGAATCTATATTTAACTCTATAATATTAAGGGAAATAGGCGAGCGATTTTCTGCTCCGCAAGCAAAGTTGGAAGAGTTATGCTTGCAGTTATCTTTTCAGAAATTAAATGATATAAACTCTTTAACTCATGTCATAACAGAACTATTTGGTAATTATTCGGGGTATATAAGCCCTTATATTTATCAGCTTTGTTTAAGTAACACTCAATCAAGACGCTCAAGAGCGGGTAAAACCTTTGAAGGAATTATTTATTTTTTATATGACTATTATAAATATCCGTTTGCATCTCAAGCATCAATAGGTAAAAAATCATTTAGTGAGTTAGGTTTAGGGAAGGTCGTTGATTCAATTTTACCAAGTATTAATGCATTTAATCAGCGTAGGGATAAAACAATTGTTGGTACAATGAAAACAACTTTAAGAGAACGCTGGCAAGAAGTTGTAGAAGAAGTGGCAAGATCAAACTTACCTAATATTCACTTACTTACCGTTGATGATAACATCTCTGCTTCAAAGGCTGAGCAGATGGCAAAACATAACATTGTACTAGTTGTTAGAAACAATATCAAAGCCTCTAATGCTATGCAAGATAAGAGAAGTATTATTGACTTTGAAACATACTTTTTAGACGAGTTACCTGAAACATTGAAATTTTGGAAGCAGTAGTATTATGATCAGAATCATTGATCTTTTTGCAGGCATTGGTGGTATTAGGCTTGGATTTCAGCGGGCTTTTAATGGTGTTGAATGTGTCTTTACATCGGAAATAGACAAGTTTGCCATTAAAACTTACACTGAAAATTTTGGTAAAGAGAATATGCATGGAGATATTACTAAAATTTCAGAACGAGATATACCAGACCATGACATTTTATTGGCAGGATTTCCCTGTCAACCTTTTTCCCAAGCGGGCTTAAAAAAGGGATTTGCAGATACAAGAGGAACACTTTTCTTTGATGTTGAAAGAATTTTATTGGAGAAAAAACCGAAAGCTTTCTTATTAGAGAATGTTAAACAGTTAAAAGGACACGATAAAGGTAAAACGCTCCAAGTCATTTTAAAGAGGTTACGGCAAGCAGGGTATATTGTTTATTGTGATGTACTAAAAGCTAGAGATTTTGGGATTCCACAAAACAGAGAGAGGGTTTTTATAGTTGGTTTTTTAGATCAAAATACTAATTTTAATTTCCCAAAACCCCTAGGAGTTAGTACAAAAGTAGGCTCTATTTTAGAGGAACAAGTGAGCGATTTATATACTATTTCAGATAAATTATGGCAGGGTCATCAGCGACGAAAAGAGCAAAACAAATTGAATGGCAAAGGTTTTGGATATGGGCTTTTTAATCAAGACTCACCTTATACGAATACAATGTCAGCTAGATACTATAAAGATGGTAGTGAAATATTAATTGAACAAAAAGGAAAAAATCCAAGAAAAATAATGCCTAGGGAAGCTGCTAGACTACAAGGCTTTCCTGATTCCTTTCAAATACCAGTTTCTAACGCTCAAGCTTATAAACAGTTTGGTAATAGTGTCTGCGTTCCTGTGATCGAGGCAATAGCTAGTAGTATGCGTGAAGCATTACATTAATTATTACGGCATAAAAAATAATCAGTAATATCAATGAACAAC
>NZ_MXAX01000289.1:0-681 GCF_019249195.1 Rickettsia sp. TH2014
AAATGGAACATTAAATGTAAATGCCGGAGTTACTACGGCTACTGATCCAACGATTACTACCATTCAAGAAACTAATATTGCAGATAATGTTACTTTCAATGTTGATAGTATTAATAGTGATATAGATTTATTAAATAATGGAACAAGTATAGCGTTTAAAGGAGCAAGTTCAGAGTTAGATTTAATAAATACTGGTAATGCGGATAAGCAGTTTACGTTATATGCCAACTTAAATCCATCGGATGCAGAAGATGAATACGGTATAGTAAGAATAGAGGCAACTACAAATAATCTTACTATAGCCAATAATGGAGGTCCTTATACAATAGGTCAGGATAATACACATCGCCTTAAAGAGCTTGAAGTTAAAGGAGCGGGTAGTATTGTAATTGATAATACTATATTTACAAAGCGATTTAACATGAATAGTACCGGACAGGTGACTCTTAATCAAATATTAGATTTAGGGGCAGACGGAGCTGTACTATTTAATGCTGATGGTCAGTTAACTTTAGGTAATGGAATAACAGGGGATGTAACGACAGCTGGGGATAATACAGGAATCTTGGTAGTTAATGCAGGTAATGTAACTGGAGCAATAGGTACAAACGGCGGTCCTATGTTAAAGAAAGTGCTGTTTAACGGAGTAAGTAACGTCACAACTGTCGATGCAACAACAGT
>NZ_MXAX01000290.1:0-3758 GCF_019249195.1 Rickettsia sp. TH2014
CTAAAGTTAACTGACCATCAGCATTAAATAGTACAGCTCCGTCTGCCCCTAAATCTAATATTTGATTAAGAGTCACCTGTCCGGTACTATTCATGTTAAATCGCTTTGTAAATATAGTATTATCAATTACAATACTACCCGCTCCTTTAACTTCAAGCTCTTTAAGGCGATGTGTATTATCCTGACCTATTGTATAAGGACCTCCATTATTGGCTATAGTAAGATTATTTGTAGTTGCCTCTATTCTTACTATACCGTATTCATCTTCTGCATCCGATGGATTTAAGTTGGCATATAACGTAAACTGCTTATCCGCATTACCAGTATTTATTAAATCTAACTCTGAACTTGCTCCTTTAAACGCTATACTTGTTCCATTATTTAATAAATCTATATCACTATTAATACTATCAACATTGAAAGTAACATTATCTGCAATATTAGTTTCTTGAATGGTAGTAATCGTTGGATCAGTAGCCGTAGTAACTCCGGCATTTACATTTAATGTTCCATTTGCTCCGTTAGTTATTGCTCCTCTAATTGTAGTATTATCATCTTTTATATTTAGAACTGAATTTGCTGTAAAAGCGAAATTAACCTGCCCTGTATTCGCTTCATCCGGAATAGCATTGATTGTAACTGTACAACTACCGCTTAAGGTAACTGCTTTTAATGCACTATAATTATTTACTGTCGGCAAATTATCTACACCTGCATTTCCATTTAAAATCAATGGAATCGAACTAGCATTTTGAGTAAGAACAATAGTAGCTGTGCCATCACCAGCTATGGATCCAATTACCATCCTGTCACTAGGATCTACCTTCACATTAATATTTGTACCGTTGATAAGACGTATCGCTCCTATTGTATGGTTAGCAGCACCAGCAACATCTATTGTACCTGACGCTACTGCTTCAATAGTATTGCCATTGACAAATGGCGGATCAAAATTACTCGTTGGATTATCAAGACTAACATTTCCTCGCATCTGACTAACGGCTGCAGCATATATTGCATTAGTTGGGGTGGTCAATGACAGACCTAATATCGACGCAGTTGCTAAAAAACTTTTTAATATGCTGAATTTTTTCTTACTCATATATTTTATATATTATCGATCGTTTGTTAATATCGTAACTATGCATTTCTATAGTTTAGAATAAAGTTGACTCTAAGGTATGACGGACACAAGATAACTTCTATAATCCTGCATCGGTAATCAGCTTACAACCTGATATATCCGCTAATCAGGCTACTTGGATGCTGTGTCAACGTTTTTAAATTCTAAAAAGTAGCTTTATTTCTTTATAAATAGAACTCATGCATTCAATTAATATTAAAGAGAAGAAATAATAATGCCCATTAAAAAATTAAGCTATTTTTTATAAAATTAGGGGTTGTTGCATTTAATCAATGAACAGGCGTCCATATATGATGGTGCCATTCGCTGAATTTAAAAAATTGGCTTTGGCACTGTTTAAGTAATCATATGAGTCAAGTAAAGAAATATATGCCAGACTCTGAGTCTTAAGAAACGGTCGTTTTTTGAGACTCAAATGAAGAACAATCAAAAATGTATAATTAGCTGATTACGTCGTACTCAAAAAGTCTTGAATAGTTATCTCATATATCATAGTATTAATAACTTATAAAATAGATTATAAATAGGACTTTAAGAAAATAAGACACATATGACTAGATTGATAGGTTATGCCAGAGTTAGTACCTATGACCAAAATTTAAATTTACAAATAGATGCACTAAAAAAAACTGGGTGCAGCGATAAGTTGATATTTGTAGATAAAGTATCTGGGATAAAAACGGAAAGGGTAGGATTAAACAATGCTCTTAATATCTTAACAAGAGGCGATACTTTGATAGTATGGAGGTTAGATAGACTCGGGAGGTCAATCTCGCATTTAATTAGTTTAGTGGAAGATCTTCATAATAAAGGTATTAACTTTAAATCTTTGTGTGATGGTGCAATAGATACTACTACAGCATCAGGAGAGTTAGTATTTAATATATTCTCCTCTCTTACTCAATTTGAGAGGAGATTAATACAAGAACGTACTAGAGCGGGTCTTAGTGCTGCACGTAGTCGAGGTCGCACCGGTGGCAGACCTAAGATTACAACAACTAACCCAAAGGTCATCATGGCAAAACGTATGCATCTAGATAAGTCTCTAGAAATAGAAGAAATATGTAATTCTTTGATGATCTCTCGAGCTACATTCTTTAGATATCTAAGCCTAAATTAACCATAATGTGCAACAAGTGGCGGCAGACTACTATGATATTTTAATTTTCTTAGCCTTACTTTGCTCTTTTTTAGGTATTTTTATAGATAATATGCCATCCTTAAAGTTCGCTTCTACATGTTCTTCATCTACGTTAGATGGTAAACTAATAGAGCGAGAGAAAGAACCATAATATCGTTCCTGCATATGATAATTATGATCTTTTTTCTCAGTAGATTGTTCCTTTTTTCCTTCGATAGTTAAGATATTACTATCTATTTTAAGGTCAATATTATCTTGCGTTACACCAGGTAACTCTACTTCTAAATGATATTCAGATTCATTTTCAGTAATATCTGTTTTAGGCGATAACATTCTGTCATTATAAGGGGTGGAGTACGGAAAAGAAGCTATTTCATTAAAGAAATTATTAAAAATATCATCAACATAACTTCGTTTATTTGTATGATTCTGTAATTCTGATTTATTTCTAATGCGTGGTAAATTAAAAGCCATAAGTACCTCCATAAGTTTAATAAATAATGTTTACTAATAATAGTTAAGCAAAATTAAAAAATATTACCAACTATTGAATTGGTATTTCTTTTGCATCCTTCTCTTTAACCTCTATACGAGGAAGCGTAATAGTAAGTATACCATTCTTTAAGTTTGAAGAAATCTTACTTTGATCTATATCTTCATATAAAGACACGACATAATTAAAATTACTATTCGTATAATCATCTGCAGCATCAGATTTATTATCTTTTTCTATATTCCCTACTA
This sequence comes from Rickettsia sp. TH2014, assembly GCF_019249195.1. NCBI lineage: Bacteria > Pseudomonadati > Pseudomonadota > Alphaproteobacteria > Rickettsiales > Rickettsiaceae > Rickettsia > Rickettsia sp. TH2014. Next base: position 3,030 of record NZ_MXAX01000290.1, read on the forward strand.
CAAATAATTTATTACCACTAACTTTAACTTTGATTTGACTTTTGTCATACCCTGGTACTTCTAATACTAGGATATATTGTTTATCTTTAGTAATAAATTTAGTTTTTAAAGAACTTGAATCATAGATAGATAGCCTATCATCAAATATACTATTCCAGTAGTAATCCAAAGCTGAAAAAGGACGTAAATTAGGAGGATGTCGTAAGTAGACATTCTGAGCCTTATTATCAGGTTTACTTCCACTATCATCTGCAATAACTGGACTCGCCAATAAAATAACAGTAATACAAGATAGCAAATATGATTTGATATTGTTATATAACATACATACCTCTTTTGGATTTATATAATATATAAGATTTGTGAACCTACTTAAGCAATACTTCACACTAAAAATATAAGTAGTGGCAGAGAGAAATTCAATAGTGTAAATTATTGTTTTATTGCAGCTATTGATGGTTGAATCTTTATTCAGCTTATAATATATTTGTATGCATGAGGATATATCTTCTTGATTTCCTTACCCTAGCGATACGCTTAATGTGCATATCTATTTCATGCTGGGTAGTGCAATGAATCACTTTATAATTGCCTTTATTAGAGTACAAAGAACCCCAGCTACATATAAGATCAGTAGTACCAAATAAATTAGCTTGAGTAGTTAATCTATAATATTTATGATCTTTAGTCCAATAATAATCTATGTTCATTCATTATCAAGATTAGTGC